>PBSR01000138.1 GCA_002726335.1 Gemmatimonadaceae bacterium | reverse complement strand
TGGCGCATACCGTACATGCCCACCCCACCCTGTCAGAGGGGGTGATGGAGGCGGCGGCAGCCGCCTTTGGTGAAGCGATCAACATCTGAGACAGCAGAAACCCAAACGTGGAGCGACATGCAGCACATACAGCAGTATCTGACAGACCTCAAGAACACTCTCGACGCCCTCGACCCGGCCCGGATCAAGGCGGCTCGCGACATGGTGGCTGCGGTGCGCGAGCGTGGAGGACAGCTGTTCCTCTGCGGCAATGGCGGCAGCGCCGCCACGGCGAGTCACCTGGCCAACGATCTTGGCAAAGGAGCCAGCTACGGCCGACAGGGCCCGCGGTTTCGCGTCATCGCACTGACCGATAACATTCCGTGGATCACGGCCCTGGCCAACGATGTCAGCTATGATGTCATCTTTGCAGAGCAACTGAAGAATCTCGGACAGTCGGGCGATGTGCTGCTGGCCATCTCCGGCTCGGGCAACAGTCCGAATATCCTGGCAGCGGTGGCCGCCGCCAGACAGATCGGCATGGAGGTCATCGGCTGGACCGGCTTCGGCGGCGGCAAGCTGGCCGACGCCGCCGATCTGGCGATCGTCGCTGACAGCCATCACATGGGCCGGGTGGAGGACGTACACACGATCCTGATGCACCTGGTGTGCTACTACTTCATGGAGGAAGAGGAGTAGGTACAGGACCTCACGCCAGGACTGTCATACACCACGATAGAGCCGTCCGTGCCCAGACAATCTCTGACCCCTGAAGGCAGCTGGAAACCCCGATTCTTCTCGATCTGGATCGGACAGCAACTCTCATGGATCGGCAGCCGCGCCGGTGGATTCGCCCTGGTCTGGTGGCTGACGGAGACGACGGGATCGGCGCAAGTTCTCGCCACGGCAACACTGGGGATCATCGTCCCTCAGGTCGTGTTGGGGCCGGTCGCCGGAGCCTGCGTCGATCGCTGGAATCGACGTCTGACGATCATCGCCGCGGATACTTTCATCGCGCTCGTGTCGCTCTGCCTGGCCTATCTGTTCTGGACGGGTTCGATGCAGATATGGCACGTCTACCTGGTCATCGTCGCTCGGGCCGTGGGGGGCACCTTTCACGGACCGGCCATCGTCGCCTCGACGACGATGCTCGTACCCAAGAGCCACCTCACAAGAATAGCCGGGCTGAATCAAAGCATGAGCGGGGCCTTGCAGGTAGTGGGCCCCATTCTTGGCGCCTTCCTGATCAGCGTGCTACCCGTTCACGGTGTCATGCTGCTCGACGTGGGGACGGCAGTGTTCGCCGTGCTGCCGCTGCTGTTTCTCAGGATTCCTCAGCCGCCGACTGAAGATGCCGGGAAAGAGGAGGGGCTGGCCTGCTCGATTGCCGTGGCCTTTCGATTCGTGTGGCACCATCGCGGCCTCCTTTATATCACGCGCCTGGCCGGCTTCATGAACTTCGTCATCAATCCGGTGCTCATGTTGATGCCCCTGCTGGTGACCCAGCACTTCGAGGGCAATGCGCTGCACCTCGGCTGGCTGCAGGCGGCTACGGGCGTGGGTCTGATTCTCGGTGGCCTCGTGCTGTCGACCTGGGGAGGATTCCGTCGCAAGGTTGTCACCATGTACGTGGGCGGCGGGCTGCAAGGACTCGCCCTGTTCGTGCTGGGTACTACCCCGCCACATCTGTTCGCGATGGCCGTCGTGGCCATGGTGGCGAACGGCTTCTTCAATGCTCTCTACAACGGCCCGATGTCGGCCGTCATCCAGGCCACCGTTTCACCCGGCATGCAGGGACGTGTGTTGACGCTCCTGACAAGTGTGTGCCAGGGGGTCTACCCTCTCAGCCTCCTCATCGCCGGTCCGACGGCCGAGGCCGTCGGGTTGAGGGTATGGTATATCGGTGGCGGACTGGTCGTCACGGCGGTCTGCTTCTCGGCCCTTCTGATTCCGTCCATCGCACACGTGGAAGAGCGACTGGCCATAGCCGTTGGTGAGGACTCGGATCAGGGTCGGCTGGCCTGACAGGCGCGACCGTCTATCGGATCCGCTGCGCGGGCATTCCTGTGGCGCACGATTCGCCAGGCCAGGTTTCTGCGCCCCGAGTTTCTCCTGGGGATCTGGACAAGGTGGCGGACCTACAGGCATCTTAGGTCGGCAAGTCCAAGGCAGGATCTCCCCGAAGACAGTCCCAGAGGAAGGACAGGCGTGACACCCGTCGACAGCAACATCAAGCGTCCACAACCTCCACCGCTGAATCAAGTACTGCCGGCAGAGCCGCTACTGCTCATGACCGCGGGCCCGGTGCCCGTACCGGCCGAGGTCGCTCACGCCGGCAGCCTCGTTATCAACCACGTGGGTGAGACCATGTCTATGGTGGTGCGCCACATCCGTGAGATGTCGCGCTACGTGTTCCAGACGACGGACGTCAGGATCTATGGCGTCTCCGGCCCGGCGTCGGCGGCCATGGAGATGGCTATCGGCAACCTGCTGTGGCCGGGGCGTAAGGTCCTCGTGCTTTGCAACGGCTTGTTCAGCGGGCGCTTCGCCGAGATGGCCGAAGGCGTGGGCTCCGACGTCACGATCCTGGAAGATCCCGAGGGGCGCCCAGTGTCAGCGCCCCAGGTGGCCGAAGCGCTGCAACAGGGCAGCTATGACGTGGTGACCATGGTTCAGGGTGAGACCTCGAGTGGCGTCCTGACCCGGGATCTCGAGGAGATCGTCGCTCTGACCCGTGACCATGGCGCCCTGAGTGTGGTCGACGCTGTCTGTACGCTGAGCACGATGCCGTTGAAGAAGGACGAGTGGGGGATCGACGTCGTCGTCACCGGCAGTCAGAAAGGGTTATCCTCGTTGCCGGGCGTGTCGCTGATCGCGTTTTCAGATGCTGCCTGGGAGGTAGCGGCTCAGCGTACTGCACCAAAGCCGCACTGGTGTCTCGACGTACTGCGCGCCGAGAAATTCTGGGGCGATCACAAGTACCACTACACGGCGCCGGTACCGGCCCTTCTCGCCCTGCACGAGGCTCTGCGCCTGATCATCGAAGAGACCCTGGAGCGCCGCTTCAAACGCCATCTGCACAGCTCCCTGTCGTTGCAGAAGGGGGTTGAGGCCATGGGGCTGAAGCTCTATGCCCCGCCGGAGTTCCGGCTGAACTCGGTCCTCGGCATCGAGGTGCCGGAGGGGATCGATGACGGGCGGGCGAGGAAATACATGACGGACCGATTCAAGGTGCTCATCGCCGACGCCTTCGGCATCAACGCCGTCCGCATCGGGCAGATGGGGGAACAGTGCCGCGCTCCCAATCTGTTCCGCACCCTCCATGCCCTGGGCGTCTCCTTCGCGCGACAGGGCATCGATCTCGATCCGAGCGCCGGCATGGCGGCCCTCGAAAAACACCTGGCCGACCACGCGGAGGACGTACTGTGAGTCAACTGGAGTTCCCTACGTACGAGAAGATCGGGCTGCGGCCGCTGATTAACTGCAAGGGTACGTACACCATCATCAGCGGCTCTGTCCTGTTGCCCGAAGTGCGGGCCGCGTTGGTGGAAGCCTCGAAGCGTTACATCCATCTCGATGAGCTCTCCGAAGCGGTGGGGGCGCGCCTCGCCGAGCTGATGCAGTGCGAGTGGGGGTTGGTGACGAATGGCTGTGCCGCGGCGCTGTGCCAGATCACCGCCGCCTGCGTTGCCGGCACGGACCCCGAGAAGATGATCCGACTACCCGATACGGCAGGCATGAAGAACGAGGTCATCGTGCAGCGCCGGCACCGGCATACCTACGACCATGCGGTACGTATGGTGGGGGTGCGTCTCGTCGAGGTCGATACGCTGGCCGAACTGGAGGCGGCCGTCAATGAGAACACCGCCATGCTGCTGCTATTCGGTGATGCCGCCGACCGGGGTGAGATATCGATCGCTCAGATGGCGGCGGTGGGCAAAGCGAATGGCATTCGCTCCTTCGTCGACGCCGCCGCAGAACGTCCGGACGTGCCCAATCGATATCTGGCCGATGGTGTCAGCGCCGTAGGCTACAGTGGTGGCAAGTGCCTGCGAGGGCCACAGTCGTCGGGCCTTGTTCTCGGCGAGAAAACGCTGCTGCAGGCCGCCTTCCTCAATGGCGCTCCACACCACGCGCTGGCCCGTCCCATGAAAGCCAGCAAGGAGGAGGTGATGGGCCTGCTCGCCGCCGTCGAGATGTGGGTTCGTCGTGATCACGACGCCGAGTGGAAGGAGTGGGAGCGACGATTGGAGTTTGTCAGCGACGCGGTGAAGGACCTCGAATCGGTCACCCTGGAGGTGAGTCAGCCGGGGCGTTCGAACATGGCGCCCGTGCTCCGCATCCACTGGGATGCCGCGGCTCTGGGAGTCGACGGGGCCGGTGTAGCTGGCGAGCTGTCACAGGGCGAGCCCCGCATTGAGGTGTTCCACGGTGACAGCAGTATCTCCGTCAATCCCTACATGATGGAAGAAGGCGAGGAGCAGATCGTCGCTCCGCGGCTACGACAGATCCTCGCCGGTCACTCGTAGGGAAGGGAACAGGTAGAGATGGATCTGAGCGGAGAATGGCAGCTGGAGTTGAAGTTTCTGCTGGGCGAGGCATCATACCAACTCAGCCTGGACCAGGCCGACGGTGGCGTCAGCGGGCGCTACCGGAGCCAGTACGGCGAGCAGGATATTTCGGGCAGCGTGGGTGCTGACGGCGCGGTTCAACTGCGCACCGGCGTCCACTACCAGGCCTGCGGCGCCGGGTACACCTTTACCGGCAGGATCGACGGCGACCGCATGACGGGCGAGGTCGATCTGGGTGAATACTGGAAGGCCAGCTGGAGCGCGACCCGGCAGCCCTGAAAGCGGTCCCTGCTTCAGTTCAGGACGGCAGGCCGGATTGCGCTGCCAGGTAGGCTGTGATGGCGGCGTCATACCGCGAGGTCAGTCGATACACCTCGATGGCGAGTCGCATGCCGTACGCCGGATCGATGTGGCCGCCATCGGCGCGCAGTCGCTCGATGGTCTCCGGGTACTGCGCCGGGGAGCTGACGACGTAGATGGAGCGGTTGTTCTTGGCCGAAGAGCGCAGCATGGCGGGCCCGCCGATGTCGATGTTCTCGATCGCCTCGGCAAGACTGCAACCCGGTTTCGAGATGGCCGCCTCGAAGGGGTAGAGGTTGACGCAGACCAGCTCGAAGGGGGCGATGGCATGTTGCTCCAGGGTAGCCATGTGTTCGGCGTTGTCCCGGACTCCGAGCAGACCACCGTGGATCTTCGGATGCAGGGTCTTGACGCGACCGTCCATGATCTCCGGAAACCCCGTGACGTCGGCCACTTCGGTAACCTTCAACCCCGCCTCGCGCAGCGCCCGGCTCGTGCCGCCCGTGCTGACCAGCTCCACTCCCAGCTCCTGCAGCGCCCCGGCAAACTCCAGCAAGCCGCCGCGATCGAAGGTGCTGATGAGCGCCCGTTTCAGCTTCACAGATCCTTCAGCCATCTCTTCCTCCTCCTACCGAGAGCGTACCCCATGTCGGTGATGGCGGCAACCACATGACCGGCGCCCTGGCAGAGCTCAAGGTCGAGGACATCGACGCCGGGGCCTTGACGGTCCTGAGGCGTCTGCGCGAGGCAGGGCATCAGGCCGTTCTGGCTGGAGGCTGCGTGCGTGATCTGCTGCTGGGACGCGATCCGGAAGATTGGGATATCGCCACCGACGCCAGACCGGAACAGGTGGCCGTCCTGTTCGAACGAACCGTCTCCGTGGGTGAGCGCTTCGGCATTCTTCGTGTGCTGCTGGCGGGAAACTCCTACGAGGTGGCTCGCTTTCGACAGGAGGGGCCCTATTCCGACGGGCGTCACCCCGACCACGTGCTGCCCGCCACGAGGCGCCAGGATGCAGAGCGCCGCGATTTCACCATCAACGGCATGTTCTATGATCCCGAGGGGGATGGGCTCATCGACACCGTCGACGGACGCCGCGACCTGGCGGGGGGTGTGATCCGGGCCATCGGCGATCCTGCCGCACGGTTCGCTGAGGATGGCCTGCGCACACTGCGGGCGGTGCGCTTTGCCACGCGCCTGGATTTCCACATCGAGACCACCACGTGGAGCGCGCTGGTGGCCAAGGCACCGATCATCGAGCAGATCAGCGGCGAACGCGTACGTGATGAACTGACGCTGATCCTGACCGAGGGCGGCGCCGTGCGTGGTCTCGATCTGCTCTACGACTCGGGTCTTCTGCGGCTCCTGTTGCCCGAGGTGGCGGCCATGAAGGGTGTGGATCAGCCCGCCGAGTTCCACCCCGAGGGAGATGTGTGGGAGCACGTGAAACTGATGCTCGGACTCGTCGACGCTCTGGACGAACCGGCGCCGACGCTGGCCTGGGGTGTGTTGCTGCATGACATCGGCAAACCCGCCACGTTTCAGCCTCCCGGGCCGAAGTCTTCCCGCATCCGCTTTGACGGCCACGACGCCAGGGGGGCAGAGATGGTGGAGGAGATCGCCCGTCGGTTGCGCTTTGCCAACAGGGATCGTGACCGCGTCCGTGACCTCACCGCACACCACATGCGCTTTCGCAACGTGAAACAGATGCGGCCGAGCAAGCTCAAGCGGTTTCTGCGGGAGGGGTTCTTCCCGGAGTTGCTGGAACTGCACCGTATCGATTGTCAGTCAAGCCACGGACTGCTGGATCTGTATGAGTTCTGTCACCAGTCACTGACCGAGGCTGACGAAGGGGAGGCGGAGATCCTGCGACCGCCGCTGCTGCTCACAGGACGGGACCTGATCGCGGCCGGATATCATCCGGGTCGGCAATTCGGCGAGATTCTGCGATGGCTCGAGGACGAACAACTCGAGGGACGGCTGAAGACGCGAGACGCGGCACTGGCGGCCGTGCGTGCGCGGTGGGAGCGCCCGTTACCCCAGGCCTGAGCGCAGCACGTCGAGAATCGGCCCGTGTGAAGCGGGGGACATCAGGTAGAGCCCCGACCAACCGTCGGCGCGGATCTGGCGGATCTGCTCGACGGCGATCTGCTGGCCGATCCGAACCTGGTCACCAACGTCATCGGTGGAGCCGAGTCGCTCGACGATCGTATCCGGCACGACGACTCCGGGAACGTCGCGCATGCGCAACGCGTGTTCGAGACCCCGCAGGATGAGTACACCCACGAGAATCGGCGCCCGGTCACGGAAGGGAGTCAGCACATCGAGGGGCTCCCAGCCGAAGGCAGGTTGCGTCATCACGTAGTCGGCGCCGGCCTCGAGTTTGCGTTCCAGTTTCGCCAATTCCCGTGGTGTATCGATGGCCTCCGGCTCGAAACCCGTGCCGATAGTGAAACGCGTACGCGGGTCGCGGTGTTTGCCCAGTGGTTGCCCGCCGAAGTCGACGCCGGAGTTCAGGTGCGAGTGGGCGAGGCGGATCATGTCCACCGAATCGAGGTCGAAGACGCCCGTGGAGGGCGGGTACGTGGGCGCCATCTTCGGCGGATCCCCGGTGACGAAGATGGCGTTGTGTATGCGATTCGCCCAGTAGCCGATCAACCGTGCCTGCACACCCATGACGTTGAGATCACGTGCCGTAAAGTGGGGGATCAGTTCAAGGGCATCACCGGTCTGCGCCGTCCAATCGAGGCTCCCCCGCACGAGTTGGATGAAATCACCCGGTGGCATCAGCGGTATGCCGCGGGAGCCATCGGTGATGTCGAGGGCGTCGGTCAGTCCGGAGGCTGACAGTTCGCGGACGAAGGCGACCTTCGCCTGCTGCAGCTTCGGGGCTGTTCCCCGCGATGGTAGCATCTCGACGCTGACGGCGAAATCACCATCCAGAATCTTGCGTGAAAAGGACCCGTTGTCGCGCTTCGTCTCGGCGTCGGCCGGGAGCCGTTCTTTCGGCAACTCAATGGTGACCGACACGGCTGTGCCACCCGCGGCGCGACTGTGGAGGTAGTTGTTCATCTCCCACACATGAGCGGGGTGTATTTCGCAGCAACCACCGATCAGTCGTGTGCCACGAGCAGACATGGTCCGCGCCAGCTGCCCCATGAACTCGGGGTTCACCCGTGTCATGGAGCGGTTGCCGATGTGCTGAAAGCCACCGACGTTGGGCATGGCTGACAACAGTATGTTACCATCGGCCACGGCATCTGTGAGCGCAGCGGCCTCGACGAAGGCCTCGGCATCCCAGGGCGGACAGCAGTTGATGCCGACTGCATGCGCGCCTCCTTCGACGCCCAGAGAGACGAGTTTCTCCGGAGTGACGTTCCAACGGCCGCTGTCGTTGTCGAGGGCCATATGGACGATGACGGGTATACCGGCATCGAGGCGGGCGATCCCGGCCAGGAGCTCGCGTAGCAGGTCGAGGTCGCGGAAGGTTTCCAGCAGCAGTGCGTCTACACCCCCGTCGACAAGAGCGCCCAGTTGCGCGGCATATGTCTCCTCAGGGGAAGTCCCGGACTCGTCACTGTTCAGAGTGGGGCCTACCGACCCGAGCACGAAGAAGTCCTCGCCGGCGTTCTCCTGCCGGGCGAAGTCGTCGATCGATTCACGGGCCAGCACGACGGCGGCGGTGCTGAGCTCAGCGGCGCGGTCCTCCAGGCCGAATGCGGCCAGACAGGAGCGGTTGGCCCCGAAGGTATTCGTCGTCAGGCAGCGACTGCCGGCGTTGAGGTAGGCGCGGTGGGTTTCGCGGATGACCTCCGGTCGATCGACGCTGAAGGCCTCGTAGACGTGGTTGGATTCCGACAGGCGGCCCGTAAGTTCGAAGATGTAGGAACCCATGGCGCCGTCGGCGAGTACGGTGCCGGCTCGTAGAGCGTCGAGGAAACGACTCATATGAACGCGGATAAAACGATGAGGGAGGTCTGGCTCATGCCGGTGCTCGAACTTACATTGGCTGCCCGCCGAAACGCAACCTCGTGAGCGAAGCGCGCCCCCAGGACGGCGCCAGCGTCAGCAGCCGGGGCATCGTCGCCGTGCGGCACGCCGGTCCCGGCCCTGTAATCCAGGAACGTGCGGACACCGTCACCGTCGAAGAGCCGCTGGAGATCCGTCTCGGTGATACCCCGGTGGCAGTGGTGATGAGGACACCCGGCGAGGACTTTGAGCTGGTGTCCGGCTTCCTGTTGACGGAGGGTATTCTCACCGATCCCGCGGATCTGGGGGCTCTGACCTACTGTCCCTCCGCGACGCCGCCGAATGAGCACAACGTCGTCGACGTGCGTCTGGCAGCAGGCGCCGAAGTCGACGTCGATGATCTGCGACGGAATCTCTACGTCAGTTCCAGTTGTGGCGTGTGCGGCAAGACCAGCATCGACCAGGTGCGGGCGCAATCGCACCGACAACCATCGACATTTGCCGTCGGGGAAGGCATTCTGCTGACGTTGCCCGACAGCTTGAGGAAAGCACAGAAGCAGTTCGAGCACACCGGTTCAGTGCACGCGGCAGGCCTGTTCGACGCCGAGGGCCGGCTGCTGGCTCTGCGCGAGGACGTGGGGAGGCACAATGCCGTGGACAAGCTCATCGGACGGTTCGTGCTCGACGGCCGCTGGCCGCCGGCGTCATCGGTGCTGATGCTCAGCGGTCGGACGAGTTTCGAGATCGTGCAGAAGGCCTTGCTGGCAGGCCTTGGCTTCATCGCCTCCGTTTCCGGGCCGTCAAGCCTGGCCGTGGATCTGGCTGACGAATCGGGATTGACGCTTGTCGGTTTCCTGCGAGACGGCGGCTATAACCTGTACACACACGGAGGGCGCCTGCGGCGACAGGATGCCCCTCTCATCCAACCATGAGGAGATGACACCGATGGCAAGGAAGGCTGCTGCCAAACCTCGCCTGCGGCTCTGCGCCGCGGCCTGGACGATGACGAACTACCCTTCGGCCAAGCGTCAGTGGTCGGCGGACACGAAGGTGCGCAAGGCGAAAGAGGCAGGCTTCGACGGGTTCAGCGCTGGAGCTCAGGACGACATCACCAAGGCCTGCCGCAAGCATGACATGGAACTGGTGGGCGGTGTAGACGTTGGCCGGGTAGCCGATGCGAAACCGAAGATGAAGGCCTTTGCCGATGCCGGCGCGACCCACGTCAACGTACAGCTGTGTGATCACGATACGCCGACGGCGAAAGCTCTTCCCGTGGCTCGAGCGGTGATGCAGGCAGGTGACCTCTATGGTATCAAACCCGCCATCGAGTGGCATCGCGATACGTGTACCGAAACACCGGAAAAAGGCCTGGCTCTCGCCAAGGCCTACGAGAGCAAGTACAGGTTGAAGCTGCGGACGAACTTCGATCATTCCCATCCCGCCATCGTCAAGCAGGTGCGCCCCGCGGATTTCGCCAAACGGCTCATCTACCGTCCCGACCTGCTGCGCCAGGGGGATCTGCTGCACCTGCGGACCTTCACCGGCAGTCACTGTCAGACGCCGATCACGAATGGCCGCGGCCAGCTCGACGGTGATTTCGTCACCTGGCGCGACAGCTTCTGCCGCCCCCTGCTGGCGTCCTGGTTGAAGGGCGCCCGGCGTGGACGCGAGTTGTGGGCCGTGGTGGAACTCGGGCCGCCGGGCTCCGGCTACGCCCTGGAGTGCTTCCCCGACGTGTGGCAGGATGCCTGTGTAGCCCGGGAGGAGATCGCCAGGATCTGGGCCAGCCTGCTGCGCAAATACAAATAGAGGAAACCAGGAGCGTACACATGGCCACGAAACGCATCGCCGCCATCATCACCAGCTACTTTCCGTTCTCCCACGCGGATGTGATCGTCACCAAGTTCCTGCGCGGCTTTCCTACGGACGAGGGACTGGCGGCGCCGCAGGTCGAGATCGCCTCGTTCTATCTCGACCAGATCCACGAGCGAGATGTGGGCCGAGAACTGGCCGCTGAGCATGATGTACCCATCTATCCGAGCATCAAACAGGCGCTGACACTGGGTGGTGAAGAGCTTGCCGTGGATGGCGTGCTCATCATCGGAGAACACGGCGACTACGCCTGGAACGAGAAGGAGCAGCACCTGTATCCGCGCCGCTTCTTCCTGGAGCAGGTGTGCGGCGTTTTTGCCTCCTCCGGCCGCTCGGTACCCGTGTTCAGTGACAAGCATCTGTCGTGGAGTTGGGAACAGGCGCTCTGGATGTACGACCGTACCAGGGAACTGGACGTGGCTTTCATGGCCGGCTCCTCCCTGCCGGTGACCTATCGCAAGCCCTGGCTCGAATACGATCTCGACACCCTGGTAACGGAGGCAGTATCGGTGGCCTACGGTGGCCTCGACTCCTATGGATTCCACGCGCTGGAAACGCTGCAGTCTATGGTGGAGCGTCGAGACGGAGGGGAGACGGGCGTGAGTCGGGTGCAGTGTCTCGAGG
>PBSR01000137.1 GCA_002726335.1 Gemmatimonadaceae bacterium | reverse complement strand
GTGTTGTAATCTCGATGGCCCAAGTTAATCCGCGAAACTTCGAGATCGGAGGAGGTCCGCTGTCTAACCGGTCAATACATAAGGTCTAGTCTGATCAAGCCGACACACCGCACGAGTCTGGCTGACGCGGTGGCGTTGGCCCAGATCAGGTTGGGTCTGCCGGCCCTGCTTGCAGAAACGCCTCGAGGTTGGGCTCCACGATGCGGAAAACTCCGGTGGACTCTCGCAGGCGGCCGACGAATCGATCGAAGTCCTCCACCGCCCGGTCCTGCTTCAAGTGCCATTGGGCGCGGAACCGTGCTTCTTCGAAGCTCTCCTGGTATCCGGGGATCTTCTTCAACACCTTGAAGACCGAAAACCCCTGAGAGGTTTTCACCGGGCCGACGATCTCCCCCACGTCGGCCTCGGACGCCTCGAATCCTACGCGACCGTACTTGTCCGGACGCATCAACTGCATCCGGCCCCCGGCACGACGAACGCGAGAGCTGCGCATGCTGTATCGGCGGGCAAGCTGTTCGAGATCGCCGCCGGCTTCCAGTTGCTGTATCAAGTCCTCCGCCTGCTCGCTGTCGTCCACCAGAACCTCGAGGATGCTGATCTTGTCGCTGCGGACGTAGGTGTCGCGGTTGCGCTCGTAGTACTGGCGCAGCTCCTCATCCGTGAATTCGATCAGCTCGGTGACCTCCACCTCGCGAAGACGTTCGAGCAAGGCCTCGCGGCGGGTCTTGCGCACGCCCAGCTGCACCCGTTCGGTGTCGGCCAGACCCATATCGGTGGCCTGACGGGGAAGCAGCGCATAGTAGGCGAACAATCGACGGGCGTAACGACGCAGGCCCTCGACATCGATGATTTCCACGGGATCCTGGCGCGCCGAAACCGCCTCAAGAAAGTCACTGATAAGCCACGACTGAGCACCGTGCTTGAGCAAGACGATTCCCGCCTCGCCACGTCCGAGTTCCGGTGCCTGGGCGCCGGCTTCCCGCAGTCGTCCCAGAAGCAGAGCAAGGGCGGCCTCGTCCGTCTCGACATCGGCGTCGGCGGCCAGGCTTTCGAGATACTGGAAGGTCGCCAGACTATGCTTTTCCTCCTCGACGACCGCACGCACCTGCTGTTCCATCGCCGTGAAAGGCTCGTGACGAACCGCCTCGACATTGAGAACCGAGTATCCGTCCGGTTCCTGCACGGGGCCAATCGTCTTGCCCAACTCGGCGGCGAAAACCTGTCGGCGCAGCACGTAGTTGCGGAAAGAGAGCCGGCTCAGCCAACCGAGATCGCCGCCGATGGCAGAGGTCTCTGGGTCTTCGCTCAATTCTTGCGCGAGGGCAGAGAACGCCTCGCCACCACGCAGGCGGATGATTACCTGGGACGCCGCCTGCGGCGTCGCCAGCAGGATGCGCCGGACCCGACGGTGCTCGCCGATGTGATGCTCCTCGAAATATCTCCTGGCCTCCTCCGTGGTCACGCCCGAACCCGGCTTGACGATCCCCCGATGGAACAACTCTTCGAGGAGCAACTCACGTTGGCGTTGCTGTACTCGCCCCTGTACTTTCGGATCCTGAGAGAGGTTGCGCTCTTCCGCCGCCTGGACCATCAACTCTATATCGATCAACTGACCGAGTACGCGACGTGCAATGGTCTCGGAACGCCGGGCGTCACGTCGGCCCGGTCCCGAGTGCATGCGATCGATGGCCTGTGCCAACCGATCGCTCGTGATATCGACATCACCAACGACGGCGACCACGTCCGGTCCCACCTCGCGCCCGGTGGTCCCGCAGCCCAAGAAACCCGCAGAGATGATGGCACAGGTGGCGAGCAGGTTTCCGGCAGACCACCGTCGTGTTTCGTGCTTTGTGTAGGGATACAAAAAGATCCTCCTGAAGCGTCGCATTCATCCAGCCGCCGGCCCGGCGGCACAGTCATCTGAGTCGAGAGTGGAATTAACCGACGCCTGGCAGAAGGGGCAAGGAAGAGGGGCCGCGGGCGCTGCCCGAGTCGGCCTCTCGATCCCCGCGTTGTGCCTCTGTCTGGCCGCCTGTCAGCAACATCAGGACGAGAGGGCGATCGGTGATGTCGACCAGGCGGCAATGCGTGCACCGTCGATCCTGTTCACCGACGTGACAGAGGCCACAGGCCTCCGTTTTCACCATACGAGTGGCAGCTCGGGGCGGAAGTACGTCGTGGAGACCATGGGTTCCGGCGCCGCCGCCTTCGACTATGACGCAGATGGCAACATCGACCTCTACGTCGTCGACAGCGGCGATCTTCCCGGATACGCCGCCGCCGCCGACCCGCGCAATGCACTGCTGCGCAACGAGGGGCCAGGATCAGGTTGGACATTCACAGATCGCGCCACCACAGCCGGCGTCGATGACCGCGGCTACGGCATGGGGGTCACCATCGGCGACTACGACAACGACCAGGATGCCGACATCTTCGTGACCAATGTCGGCCCCAACCGGCTGTTCCGGAACGAGTCAGGCGGGGCTCGATTCGAGGACCGGAGCCCCTACAGTGACGTGGGTCAGGATACGAGCTGGTCCACGGGAGCGGCCTTCGCCGATGTCGACCTCGACGGCGATCTCGATCTATACGTGGCCAACTATCTTGCTTTCGCTTTCCCCCCGGCTGACTCCGGCCCGGGCCGTCCGCGGCGCCATGTGGCACCAACGGAGTATCCGGGAAGGCGGGATTTCCTGTATCGCAATGATGGCGACGGGCGGTTCGTCGATATCACCGAGGCGGCTGGGCTGCTGAGCCTCGAGGGCCGACAGCTGGGCGTCATCTTCGTCGATATCGACGCCGACGGAGACCCCGATCTCTTTCAGGGCAACGACGCGACGCCGAACGGACTGTACCGCAATGAAGGGGACGGCACCTTCGTCGATGTGGGTCTGCTTGCCGGGGTGGCCTTCAATGGCTCGGGGCAGCCAGAAGGCACAATGGGTGTCGATGCAGCCGACGTGGATGGAGACGGCCAGCAGGACCTGGTGATGACAAATTTCCAGTGGGAGAGCAACACCCTCTACCGTTCCCTCTCGCCGGGTAGTTTCGCTGATGTCTCCCGCGAGAGTGGCATCGGTGGTCCCAGCTTTGATCGACTCGCCTTCGGTATCAACCTGGTCGATGTCGACAACGACGGGGACCAGGATCTGTTCGTCGCCAACGGCCATATCGACGAAGACATAGAGCGCTTCGACCCACAGGCCACGTACGGGCAGCCGGATCAATTGTTCCTCAATGACGGCACCGGCCGGTACCGTGATGTGTCGAAGAGTGTTGGCGAGGCCTTCGGTGCCGCCTTCGTGTCGCGTGGCTCCGTCTTCTTCGACTACGACAACGACGGTGATCAGGATCTCTTCGTCGTCAACTCAGGGCAACGGGCTCGTCTGTTGCGCAACGATACGTCCACAGCGAACCACTGGCTCAGCGTCCAGCTCGTCGGGCGAGTCAGCAACTATGACGGCTTCGGCGGTCGCGTGCGGGTTGTCTGCGGCGATCAGCAGTGGTCTCAGGAACACCGCAGCGGGGTCAGCTATCTGTCGCAGGACGACCCGAGGCTGCACTTCGGCCTCGGAGCATGTGCTGCCGTCGACTCGGTCGCCATCCGCTGGCCATCGGGCCACAGCCAGTCGCTCACTGACCTGGCTGTCGACCACGTGCTGACAGTAAGAGAACCAGAAGCCGCCGCAGCCGCCGATCCGCCGCACGACGGCAACACCGCCCTGACCACCGATCCACAAGAGATCGACACCCTCAGAATCACCGCTGCCTGGGAACGGGCGCCCATGGTTCTGCCCCCGGAAGTGAGAGCCAGGCGAGATGTCCCGGATCTCGAGGCGGCACGGAACGCCTTTGTATCTGCGCCGCCGAATCGGCTTGCCACCATGCGACTGGCATACGCCGAGGCCCTGCGGGTCCATCGCCGGCACACACGGGCCGAGGAACTTTATCTGGAGGCGCTGCTGATTCCCGAAACCCGGGCCGAAGCCAGCGTCGGACTCGGACAACTCGAGCTTTCTCGGGGGGACATGAGAGCCGCCCTGTCCCGATACGGGGATGCCATCATCGCCGACGACGGTCTGGCGGAGCCGCACTACTTCAGCGGCAACCTGCTGGTGCGCCAGGGCGATCTCGAGGGGGCTGTCGCAACCTACGAGCGGGCCCTGGCGCGCGACCCGGCCCATCTGCGTACCTACGTCAATCTGGCCAGCGTACATGCCAGGCAGACGGATTACGGTCCGGCGGTAGAAACCCTGCGTCGTGGGTTGCAGGCCCTGCCGGATGCCCGTGAGCTGCGCCAGCAACTGGGGCGCATCCTCTTCGTTCAGGCCCGCTACGATGAGTCCGCAGAGCAACTGCAACAGCTGGTCGACGACGGGACAACAGCAGCCAGCGCTTTCGCCCTTCTTGCCAGGGTCGAGGCCGACCGCGGGTTCCCGCAGAAGGCCCTGGAGTGGCTCCGCCGTGGACTGGAAGAACATCCGGACGATGCGCAACTGAGCGTACGTCTCGGTGTCGCTCTCGTTGAGCAGCGGGCATTTGGCCAGGCACTGTCCCATCTGCAACGGGCAGTTGATCTCGATCCGGATCAGGAGGAGGCCAGGTACCATCTCGGTAGGCTGTATCTGCGGCTAGGCAAGAGGGCAGCGGGGGAGACCACTCTGGGTCTCTTCCAGCGGCTGCAGACACACCACACCGACCTGCTGGACTTCAAAACCGCTATCGTGCTGAATCCGGACGACGCCCAGGCCTACTACGCTCTGGGCGCGGTGTATTCACGGATCGGCAGACTCGATGCAGCGCGTCAGGCGTACCGCGCCGCACTCACGATCGACCCGGATCATCTGGAGGCCCTGAACAATCTCGGCAACATCCATCTACGGCGTCGCGAGGCCGCCGCAGCTCTCGAAAGGTTCGGGCAACTGCTCGCGCACGATTCGCTGTACGTCCGCGGCCACTATGGCCGTGGCAACGCCTGGATACTGTCAGGCCACCGGCAGCGTGCGGTCGCATCTTTCCGGAGAGCCCTGGAGCTCGATCCCCAGTACGAACCGGCCCGTTCGGCGCTGGCCCGACTCGGTGCCGGCCCCGGTCTGCGATGAACCGGCTGGCGTCCACCTTTGTGGCTGCTTCTCTGGCGCTGCTGGCAAGCGCCGTGATCGCCTACGAGATCCTCCTCACTCGGATGTTCTCATTCCTGCTGCAGTACCATTACTCCTTCCTGGTGGTCTCCGGGGCGATCTTCAGCCTCGGTCTCGGCGCCCTCGCCGTCAGCCGCTTCCGCCCCTCCGATGCCCACCGTTGGCTCACGGTTCTGGCGCTGGCCACCAGTCTCTGCATCTGCCTGGCGGGCGTCTTCATTCTGCGGCAACCACGGGCGGGCGTCACATTTCTGGTGATCGCCGCCGGTCTGCCGATCCTGACGGCTGGTGCCTACCTGGCCATGCTGTTCCGCACCTGGGGGCACGACAGTCAACGGCTGTACTTCTGGGATCTTTCCGGTGCGGCACTCGGGACGGCGTGGATCGTTCCCGCCATGGACCTGGGGCCGGGTGCTGTGGGCGCCTGTGCAGCGGTGGCCGCCGCCGCCGGGGCCCTGACAGCGATGAGGACCAGCCCCCGGCACTGGGGGCTGCTCAGTTCAGGCGGCTGTCTGGCGGTGGCCATCACCGTGGGCGTGTTTCTCGACGTCGATCTCGACGAACTGGCGGGGGCCGCCGACAAGCCCATGTTCCGCGGCCTGTCCGCGTCGCAGAATCCCGGTCGCATCGTCGAGACCTCCTGGAGTGCCTACGCCCGTACGGATCTGGTCGATCGCACCGGTGACACGGGGCTGAACATGTACTTGGACGGCGCCGCCGGTTCGTACCTGTTTCGCTTCGGCGGGGATCTGCGGCGGCTGTTCTTCCTGCGCACTGAAGCGCCCTGTTTCCCCTACTTCTTCGGTCGCCGGGATCACGCTCTCGTCATCGGTCCCGGTGGCGGGGCCGACATCCTGTTCGGCCTGCTCACCGGATGGCGGCAGATCACCGGCGTCGAAGTGAATGCGGACGCGGTTCGCATGGTCCGTTCTCGAAACCAGTACAGTGGGGGACTCTACGACCTGGCCAACGTCGACCTTCACGTCGGTGACGGCAGGTCTTACCTCGAACGCAGCGATGAGCTCTACGATCTGATCGCCCTGCCCCTCGTCTATGCCGAGGCCGCGGACCTGGTGGGCTACCAACTGGCGGAGAACTACCTGTTCACACGAGAAGCCTACGCCGCCTATTTCGAGCACCTGACGCCCCGCGGGCGCCTGTCTCTGGTGCTCCACGATCACCCGCTGATGGTGCGGGCCGTGGCCACCCTCGATGATCTCTGGCGGCAGCACCGGGCAGAATCGGGAGCCATCCTGGACCATCTCGTGATCATTGACGGGACCCGTGGTGGCTCGGAAAAAACGGGACGGGTGCACCGGCCGGTTCTGATGGTCCAGCGGACCCCGTTCGAAGCCGGCACCCTCGACACTGTGATGGCGACGGCGGAGGAACTCGGCCTGCACGTGTTCTTCGCACCCGGCATTCGCGAGCCGGAGCCGCTGGCCTCGCTGCGATCCGGCAGACTGCTGGCTCCCGGTATCGATGTGGCACCCGTGACGGATGATCGCCCGTACTTCTACGATGTCACCCCCGGAGCCGACGCCAAGCTGGTGACAGCCCTGTTGGTTGCCGCCGGTCTGACTCTGGTACTGTTGCTGTCCGGCCTGCGCGACTGCCGGGTTGTGGACGCCAGGCCGGGGGCGCAGAGGTTCGTCGCTCTGTCTGGGGCGCTCGGCGCCGGTTATATGCTGGTCGAGGTCTTTCTTCTGCAACGGCTGACGCTCATCCTCGGCCACCCTGTACTGGCACTCGTGGTGACACTCTTCGGGTTGCTGACGGCCACCGGACTGGGCAGCGTTCTCGGCCAGCGCCTGCCACTGCTGGCGAGTCGTGGACTCGCGGCGGCCCTGCTCGCTTGCGGGCTTGGCTCCGCGACACTGCCTCTGGCACCCGGGTTGTTGGAGTGGTGTCAGGGGTGGTCGATGATGGGCAGGATTGCCGCCAGCCTGCTGGTCGTCGTGCCCACTGGCATGCTTCTCGGCCTGCCCTTCCCGGCAGCCCTGGCATCGGCCAAAGTGTCGCGGGAAGACGCCATCCCCTGGATGTGGGCGGTGAATGGGGCAGCGGGCGTGTTGGGGTCCCTGGCAGCAGTGGTGTGCGCCATGGCTATAGGCAGCACTTGGATTCCTGTTGCCGGCGGCCTCTGTTATCTGCTGGCCAGCCTCGGGCTGGCCCGCGGGCCGGCCGGTCCGTCGACCGCCACGCTGACCACCGGCAGCAGGTCGGCCCTCGTGGTCGTGGCCCTGGTGTTCATCGGCTGGCTGGCGGTCTTGTATTTCACCGACAGCCGATATGTATCGCCCCCGAACAGCGGGATACGCCAGGTACCGCCGGCGGTGCCGGATGCGGTATGGCCCCGTTCGATTGCCGCTCCATCAGCTACCGTTACATTCTGACCAAGGCTGCGAATCTCACCGCTTCTGGTCCATGGGAAGGGAGTACTGTGATACATCGGGAGAGTATGTCAGGGTCTGACAGGAGGGGATGGCGATCGATTGTCGCGCTGCTGTGTGTCATTCTGTGGTGGGGTTGCGGTGAGGCGCCGCCAGAACCTCTGAACGATGGGGATACTCTGGCCCGTGTCGGCGATGATCAGGTAACTGTGGCTGACTATCACGGCTACCTGGGCCGACTGCCGGAAGAGGCCCGTAACGAGGTCCAGAAGGAGCGCCTGCTGCAGGCCATCGTCGATGAGAAGCTGATTCTGGCCGAATGTCGACGGTTGGGTCTCGACCAGAGTCCCGAATTCCGCGAGCTGGTACAGAATCAGACCAAGCGACTGTCCCTGGCGGAGCTGTACCGACGGGAGGGCATCGTCCGCGGCCAACCCACCGAGGCGGAGCTGGCACAGATGTTCGCCGCCAGCCCCTACAGCAAGCGCGTGCGGTTTTCGCTGCTCATGGTCAAGGATGCGGACAAGCTGCCCCCGCTGATGGCACAACTGCAGGCCGGGGCGGACTTCGAGGAACTGTCCATGGAGCATTCGCAGGACCACCGGATCCTGATGCGGCACGCCGACATGGGCTACCACCGTTGGGGCGAAACCATGCCCTCCCATGAGGCGCTCACACAGAAGGCCTTCACCATGGAGCCGGGGCAACTGGCCGGCCCTCTCGCCGTCGCCGACGGTCATTTCCTGCTGAAGGTGACCGATGTCCATCCCGTCAGCCTCGAGCAGGAGCGCGAGACCATCAACCGGGCCTGGCGTCAGCGCCATCTCGCCCGACAGCTGGCGGTGTACTGCGACACATTGATGGCCCGCTTTGAAGTGACCTTCGAGGCCGACGGACTGGCGGTGTTGCACACGATCCTCTCAGCTGATGACGGACAGGCCCCGGATCGCGCGGCTCTCAGGCAGATCGTCGTGCACCTGACAGAGGGTGAGTTGTCCGTCGAGGCGTGCCTGCGGCTGCTGGGTCAGTCCCAGGTGGCACCGGGGGCGCTGGATGATCTGCGCCGCCTCCTCGAGAATCGCCTCAGTCGTGAGGTCCTGATGCTGCAGGAGATCGGCCGCCTCGACCTGGTGAATTCCGCTGAAGTGAAAAGCGGCCTCGTCGAAGCACGACGCAAGGCCATGCTCGACCTGATCCGCCGGCGAATCGAGAGTGAGGTGGCGCCCCCCAGTCTGAGCCTGGTGCAGCTGCATTTCGACGCGAACCAGGAAGACTATCGCGAAGTCGGGCAGGTCACACTCCGCCGCCTGACGATTGCCGACCGGGAGGCCGGTGAGCGGGTGATCGCACAGATCGAGTCAGGCGTGGACACCGCTGCGATCTACGGCAGCTTCGTTCAGGTGACCTATCCGATACCATCGGGAGAGGGAGAACTGGCCCGCGCCCTGAGGGCGGATCCGGGACCTGTCCGGGGCCCTTTTGCCGAGGAGAATGGTTTCGTCGTGCTGCAGATTCTGCAGCAACGGGCGTCGCGTATCCCGGACTTCGCCGAAGTCCAGGAGGCCGTTACCAGGGATCTGCTGGCGCAGGAGCGGTCAGAGGTTTTCGATCGGTACGTAGCGCAGCTGCGCGTCGACAACGCTGACACCATAGAGATCCACGCCGATCGCGTGCAGCGGCTCGGCGACGTCTGAGTCGGCCGGCTGCGTCCGTTCCGGCTACATCATCGACGATGGCCCCAGCAGGTCCTACTATTACGCGACGATCGGTATTACAATAAAGAGGTGGTGCCAGGGCAGCCGGTGCACGGCCCAGAGAAACGCGCGTATCGGGAGTCGAGCCATGGATCTCTTCGTACAACAGACTGCACGCTTCGTCGGCGCCCTGATCGCCGCCGTCGCCTTCACCGGCATGGCCGCCGCTGATCAAATCCGGTTTGACCGCCCTTCGGAATGGAGGGAATGGTCCCTGCCCCTTGGCGCCGTCCAAGTCGCCGGTGACGTCGTGAAGACCGTCGAACTGCGGCGTGGCACCAATGCGGTCAGCAATCTCACCGATTTCGGCGGCGGTATCCGCGCTGCCGGCTCCAATCTCGCTGCGGCCCGCCGTGCCATCGATGGCAACGAATCCTCAGGCTGGGAGCCAGACTGGGATCGTCCCGCCGAAGACTGGTTCATCGAGATTGACCTGGGTCGAGCCGTCAGCGCCAACAACGTGCGCCTGATTTTCGATGATGCGGCGCCTGCCTTTGAGTTGTTCGATCTTCTGCTGTCCACGGGAGAGCCGGAGACCGACTTCATTGCCGCACCGGTTGCGGGTACGCTGATCTATCGAATCAAGGAGCGGTTCAAGGAAAACCGGGACCACATCGTCACACTCCGCCTCGAGGAACCGGACGCCCAGCCCATCCAGTTCATACGGGTCGATTTCCTGTTGCCCACCGAGGGAGCTCGCCTGGTGGAGATTGTGGTCGACGAGTTCGGCGACAACATCGCCTTCGGCCTGCTCGACCACGGCGGGGGCCTCGACGTGGCGGTGGGGATCAACTCGAAGAACACCGAGTCCGCACCGCTTGGGAACGCCCGCGCTCTGGTCGATGGCGACCTGTACCAACGCTGGGTCCACGGCACGGCGAGTCGTGGTGCTGATGACATCGAAGCGCACATGATCCTGGATCTTGGAGCCACGTACAACATTGACCTTGTCCGCGTCATCGGCGGCGTGGTCGTGCGTTCCGGCTTCGGCGGTGGGATCACGACGAATCATTACGTGTCCCGGCGACGCTGGGGGTTCCGCTACTACGAGTTGATGACATCCGATGGCTCCCTGTCGCCGGACGGTACCCGCATCTGGACCAAACACCACGCAGGCCTGGCACGGCCCGAGAATTCTGCCAGAGGGCTCGTGGACCACGAGTTCGATCCGATTCCGACACGGTTCATGCGCATCTTCTGGAAATTCTGGGACACGTCGTGCACCGAATTCATCCGCCTCGGCGAGGATGTCGAGGAGGCCACCATCGAGACACAAGGATGCTCCGCAGGTGGCGCGACCGATGAAATCATGATCTACGGCGCCGGCCACCCGATCGAAGTTGAGTTCAGGTCACCCCTGATCAACCTTGGGGGGACGAAGAACCTGAACACCGTCGAGTGGAGCGGCAACGCGCCGACGGGGACCCGGATCGAGATTCGTTCCCGTACGGGCAACGAGATCGTTCAGGAGTTCGTGTTCCACGACAAGAACGACAAGGTCGTTACCGAGAAGCGTTACGGGAAGCTCATTCCGAGCTTTCGAGGCAAGATTGACACCGTGCTGACGCCAGGGGGGGACTGGAGTTCGTGGAGTAAGGTCTACGCCGTCTCCGGCGAGGTCTTCCAGTCTCCTTCTCCACGCCAGTTCATGGAACTGGATGTCCGCCTGACGTCCGACGATGGAGCATCCGGCGCCTCGCTGGACTGGCTCGGCGTCAATTTTACCGCTCCCCTGGCGGGGGCTACTCTGGGCGAGATCTACCCCCTGCAGGCCGACCCCGGGGTGGAATCCGAGTTCGCCTACTTCCTGCGGCCACTGCACACGGCTGGCAGCGGCTTCGACCGCCTCATGCTGCAATCCACGGCAGAGGTGGGTTTCTCTGAGATTCGAGTAGAAGATGAGGCCGTCGAGGGGGTTGTTGAGCCGACTGACAGCGGCTTCAGTGTCACATTGCCAGAAAGGGTCCAATCCGGGCAACTGGTGGAGCTTCGTTTCGACTCGTCCGTGTTTCTCCAGGGTACCCGCTTCGACCTGTTCCTCCAGGACAGCGAAAAGCCCGACGAGATCCGCCAGCTCGTCGATGCCGGCGACGCCACAGATCTGGTCGAGAGCAGCACCAACGTCGTCATGCTGCCCGTCACACGGAGTCTGCTGAGCAATCTCGACACGAATACCCGGGTTCTCACCCCCAATGGCGATGCGATCAACGACAACCTGATCGCCGTCTTCGATCTGGTGAACGTACTCGTCCCGCGCACTCTGACGTTCTCCGTGCTTGACCTGTCCGGTCGCTACGTGCACCGTGCCGATCTGCAGGCCACGGCCGGCAACACCGAGTTCGTATGGGACGGCCGCGACGACTCCGGCACGCTCGTTCCCCCCGGACTGTTCATACTGGAGGCGTCGGTCGCCGGCGACGCAGGGGATCGCTCGATGCGTCGGGTAATTGCCGTCACCTATTGAAGCGAAATCCTTGACAGCGCTATCATTGGCTGGAATAATTCTTGACAGCCTTTCCGCATCGCAGTATACTGACGCCTGATCGCCCTTCCCGAGGGGCGTGTGGCTATAGGTATATAGTTAGGAAGCTGGCCCAGGGCGGCCGGCCCCATGTTCGTAGAAAACGTCACTGCTGTACCACCTGCGTGAAGAGGAGAGAAATTCATGCGTGCAATTCTTACGCTCGCCATGGGCGTACTGCTGGTAGCAGGCACGGTTTCCGCACAGGAGCCTGCCGAAGTGCCGTTGTATTTCGCCGTCGGAATCCCGGCGGGCAATCAGCCCACCGTCGACGGCGACAACTCAGACTGGGCCTGGGTCGATCGTAGCTTCGAGGTCACCATCGAGGACATGAGTGCCCTCACTGGTGGCGCCGACGATGCCGACGACCTGTTCATCGACCTGGTCATCGGTTGGCAGCCATCGAACAACTCGATCAACGCCATGATTCACGTCCATGACGATGCTCTCATCGTCGACAAGAATCCGACGTGCACCTTCCGCGACGACAACTGCGAAGTGCATTTCGACCCGGACAAT
>PBSR01000136.1 GCA_002726335.1 Gemmatimonadaceae bacterium | reverse complement strand
TCCTCCGCGGCGTTGCCGGGCCGGCTGGCTGCCCGCAGATCCTGGCGCAGAAGGGCCTGCACATCCTCGTGGCTCAGATCAGGATCTCGACGCAGGCTCTCGATGACCGTGGACAGCAGGTCGCTGGCCATGCGGATGGATTCCTCCGGGCCGTCGACCATCAGCCGGTCACCCCTGGCGACCAGCGAGACGCCACAACTCTTCTCGAGGGATTCCAGGTTGCGGTCATTGTGGCCGAAGAGGGTCACTGGATCCACCTCGGCGATGGAGATTGTCTGTTTCAGGAGGAGGCGTCCGGGGGAGGGAGGCCGGAGAGGTCCCCGGCCACAGAAAATGGCGAAAGGGGCTCGAGGACCGGACTGTCGCCTGGCCTCAAACCCCTTTTCGCGAGACAGATACTCTGTCGGTTATTGCGTGCCAGAGGCCAGCTAGTTCGCCGGAATCTCCAGAACCTGTGCCGGGAACACGAGGCTGGGATCTACAATCTGTGCGGCGTTGGCCTTGTAGATCTTGTGCCACATGGTCGGGTCGTTGTAAACGGCAGAGGCGATCTTCGAGAGGAAGTCACCGGACGTGACGAGATACTCGTTCTCGCCGACGGCGATGGGTACCGTCAAGGTCTGCTGCGGATAAATCAGATCGGGATCGTTGATCTGATCGCGATTGGCCCGGTAGATCCGCGGCCACATGTACGGATCCTCGTAGGTCTCGGGCTTGGAGGCGATACCCCAGAGATGGTCACCCTTCTCGACCTCGTACGTGATCTGGTCGGGAGCGCGCATCATCAGATCGCCGAGCAGTTTTTCGGCCCTGGCGATCTTGTCCTGCATCTCGGGCAGGGCGGCGATCTTGCTCGTCTTGAGATCGGCCAGATCCATGGCTGCGGCCTTCAACTCGCCGCGGCGACGCTGCAACTCTTCCGGGGCGAGGGCGTCCAATCCCTGCAACTGACGCAGCAGCCTATCGAGGCGCTGGCCAAAGGCCCTGACCTCGGCTTCGCTCGCATCGACGAGAGCCAGTATCTCCTGGTTCACACCATCGATGGCGGTCTGTATGGCAGCGATCTGCTCCTTCAACGACGCGATGCTGGCATCCAGCGTCACGATGTCGTCTTGAGCCTTGGCTTCCCGGTCGGTGTACTCGGCGAGTTTCGCCTTGTACTCATCGCCCGTCATCTTTACTTCCTGTGCGGACACACCTCCGACCAGTGCCATAACCATGCAGGCGGTCACGAGGGTGAAAACAGGCCCGCTCATTGTAAACAGTCTGCGCATTCCTATGCCCTTTCTCTGCGAGCAAGGACCACGGAGGGTCCGAGTAGACTCGCTCACTCCGTGGGGACGTTAGCCAGGTTGTCTGCGGCAGCGGCTTTCTTCTGCTCTGCCGCCTTCTGCTCTGCCTTCTTCTCAGCGAGCTTCCGCTGGAGCCGGGCCTCCTCCGCCTTCTTCTGTGCGACTTTCTCCTCGGCCGCTACCATCGCCTGCCGCCGTTCCTCGAGGAGGGCGAGCTCCTTCTGGTTCGGGCCAGACGAACAGGCTGCGGTCAGCCCCAGGGCCAGGAGAGCGGCAGCGAAGGTGATGTGCCGCCCGCCGGAGCGGATCCTGCAACGACGATCGCCCATCGAGCTAACTCCCTTTGGTTGTTCCATTCAGAAATTGTAGGATTCGGCTGTAATAAAACGTCGAATACCCGGTTCTTTAACGAACCGGAAAACCAGGCAGAAACTTACAAGCGGCCTCTGGGGATGTCAAGTGAAAATGCCAGTCCTTACAGAGGTTTACGTCAGAAATGCAACATCAGCGGAGTCGGATCCCCAACTCGCGCAATTGCCGCTCGTCGACCCCTCCCGGAGCGTGTTCCATCAGGCCGACGGCCTTGTTCGTCTTGGGAAAGGCGATGACATCCCGAATCGACTCCTCACCGGCCATCATGGAGACCAGGCGATCGAAGCCGAAAGCGATGCCGCCGTGAGGGGGGGCCCCGTATTCCAGGGCATCGAGGAGGAAACCGAACTTGGACCTTGCCTCTTCCGGCCCGATAGAGAGCAATTCAAACATGCGTGACTGCACCGAGGATTGGTGAATACGGATCGAGCCACCAGCGATCTCGGCGCCGTTGAGCACCAGGTCATAGGCTCGAGCCCGGACCGTGCCTGGTTCTGTCTGCATCGCCTCTGCATCCTCGTCGAGGGGTGCGGTGAAGGGATGGTGCATGGCGATGTACCGGTCTTCATCCACGTCGAACTCAAGGAGCGGGAACTGATTGACCCACAAGGGTTTCCAGTCATTGTCAGCGCACAGATCCAGGCGCTTGGCGAGCTCCAGGCGGAGGGCCCCCAGAACCCGGGCCACCATGGCTGGCTGATCGGCGACCAGCAGCAGCAGGTCCCCTGGTGCAGAATTCAGGGCCTCGATGAGGAGCCTCTGGGACGCCTCGGGGAAGAACTTGACGATGGATGACTCCAGGCCGTTGTCGGTGTGCTTGATCCAGCTCAACCCCTTGGCGCCCTGCTCCTGCGCGAAAGCGATGAGTGAGTCGACCTGGCTACGCGGGAACTGGCTGCAGCCCTTGGCGTTCACGCCCTTCACCTGACCACCGTCGGCAAGAACGCCCTGGAATATCTTGTACTCGGAAGCCAGTGCCGCCTCGGCGACGTCCTTCAACTCGAGCTCGAAACGCAGGTCCGGCTTGTCGCTGCCGAAGCGATCCATGGCCTCAGCCCAGGTGAGACGCGGGAAGGCCTCGGGGAGGGTCGTGTCGATCACCTCAGCGAAGACCTTGCGCGTGAGATCTTCTGCCATGTCTATGACCTGGTTCTCATCGACGAAGGACATTTCGATGTCGATCTGGGTGAACTCAGGCTGACGATCAGCGCGCAGGTCCTCGTCGCGGAAGCATTTGACGATCTGGAAATAACGGTCGAATCCCGAGATCATCAGCAGTTGCTTGTACGTCTGAGGCGACTGGGGCAGGGCGAAGAACTGGCCGGAATGTACGCGGCTGGGAACGAGAAAGTCGCGGGCCCCCTCCGGCGTGCTGCGAATCAGAAAGGGCGTCTCCATCTCGAGGAACCGTCGCTCATCGAGATGTCGTCGCACGCTCTGGTAGGCCGCATGTCGTAGACAGAGATTGCGCTGCATGCGCTCGCGGCGGAGATCAAGATAGCGAAATCTGAGTCGGGTTTCCTCGCCGATCTCCACGGTGTCATCGAGTTGAAACGGAATGGCCTGAGAGTGATTGAGGATGCGGATCTCGTCGCAGTTGACCTCTATCATCCCGGTTGTCAGACGAGGATTCGTCATCCCCTCCGGTCGAGCTTCTACTGTACCGTGGACGGCGATGACGTATTCATTGCGCAGAGCATCGGCTAGCGCGTGGGTGCTGGTGCTGTGCTGCGGGTTGAATACGACCTGCGTCAGGCCGTGTCGATCGCGCAGATCGACGAAGATGACACCGCCGTGGTCGCGCCGGGTAGCCACCCAGCCCATGAGGAACACCGGCTTGCCGAGATCGTCGTCGGTGAGGGTGCCACAATCGTGCGTGCGCTGCCAGTCACCCAGGGCGTCAGGGCGACGGTCATTCTCGTCGGTGGGCATGCGGACCGGTGCGGTTTGGAGGGTGGATCTAGGCGGAAGGTGGGTCCAGATGAAGTAGCCAAAGCTATGCCCGGGAAAGGGGATCGTCAACGCGGCTCTGCCTGGCGGAGCGCCTGGCGCAACCGCTCGGGGTCGCGTTGACAGGCTAGAAGGCGCCGCTATATTCGCCCCACTTCCCCCGACACCGCCTCGCCTAGCCAAGGGAAAAGGACCAGTGGTCGATTCCTCCGGAGTCTGCGACTCCTCCGGAGCCAGCGTAGCGGCCAGAGGCATCGTCGACGAGATCGGCAACACGCCCCTTCTGCGTCTGGCGAATGCGGACGTGCCGGCGGCGGTCTCCGTGTATGCCAAGCTCGAGTTCTTCAATCCCGGCGGCTCGGTAAAGGATCGACCCGCCCGCAGGATGATTCTGGAGGGGATCGCCTCCGGCGATCTGGGGCCGGGGAAGGTCATCCTCGACTCCACCTCCGGTAACACGGGCATTGCCTATGCCATGGTCGGTGCCGCCCTCGGCTATCCGGTCCGACTGGCCATGCCGGCCAGCGTCACCCATGAACGAAAAGCCATCCTGGCCGCCTACGGGGCCGATGTGGTGCTCACCGATCCTGGAGAAGGCTCGGACGGCGCCATCCTCGAGGCTCGGCGCATCCTGCAGGAAGACCCTGATCTATACTTCAAGCCTGATCAATACAACAATCCGGCCAACTGGTGGGCCCACCGCGACACGACAGCTCGCGAGATCTGGTCGCAGACCGGCGGCAAGGTGACCCATCTGGTGGCCACCATGGGGACGAGTGGAACGGTGATGGGAACCGGACAGGGCCTGCGCGGTTACCGCTCGGATGTTGTCGTCGTCGGCGCCGAGCCGGATGACGCTTTTCATGGCATCGAAGGCTTGAAACACATGGCAAGTTCCATCGTACCGGGCATCTATGATGCGGCCCAGCTCGACGACAAGATCGGTGTCAGTACGGAGGCCGCCTACGACGCCACGGTCCACCTGGCGCGCGACTATGGCATACTCGTCGGGCAATCATCCGGGGCCGCCTACCTCGCCGCCTGCCAGGTGGGGCAGCGGCTGCGGGAGGGGACGGTGGTGACCGTATTCTGCGACGGCGGCGACAAATACATGACAACCCCCATGTGGCGTCTGGCTCTCGAGGAGAGTGGGCTCATCGGCCCCGCGACGCCCGATGCAGAGGAGAGAGCATGAGGCTGAGGCTGCGAGCGCTGGATCTCGAGGCGATCTTTGCCCAGGCAAAAGAGGAATACCCGGGGGAGTGCTGCGGTATCCTGACAGCCGCAGGCCCCGGTGACGTCTCGACCGTGCATCGTTGTCGCAACATTCAGGATGAACTGCACGCCAAGGACCCGCAGTTGCATCCGCGGGACTCTCGTATCGCCTATTTCATCGAACCCGGAGAGGCGGTCCGGATCATCAAGGCCGCCGAAAAGGAAGGCGGGGTGGTCAGCGGTTTCTACCACTCGCACATCGATTGCGACGCCTACTTCTCGGATGAAGACAAAGAGCGGGCCATGGCCTGGGACGAACCAGCCTTCCCTGACGCGGTCTATCTGGTGGTGTCCGTATATGGTGATCAGTCCCGTGGGGTTAAGGCATTCGCATGGGATGAAGAGCAGGTGGATTTCACCGAGGCTGAACTCGTCGTGCTGGACTAGGCGGGTCTCGAGCGTGGCGCGCAGCCGTCCAGGCCCGGGAGTGCTGTTGCTGCTGCTGGTGGCCGTGGTCTACACCGGCGCCATCGGCAATGGTTTCCATTTCGACGATTTTCACACCGTCGTCAACAATCCCAGCATCCGCGATCTGGCCAGAGTGCCGACCTTCTTCCAGGACGCTGGCGCCTTCTCCGTCAACCCGGAGAGCGCCATGTACCGGCCGCTCCTGCTGACGACATTCGCAGTGGACTACGCTCTTTTCGGGGCTGAGCCCGCCGGCTATCACTCTGTCAATGTTCTGCTGCATGGACTGGCGAGCCTGACGGTGCTCTCATGGCTGCTGGCCATCGGTCTGTCTCGGCGTGTAGCCACCGTGGCGGCGTTGCTGTTCGCCGTGCACCCGGTCCACAGCGAGGCCGTGTGTTACGTCAGCAGTCGATCCGAGTTGCTCATGGGGCTGTGTCTGCTGCAGGCCGCGGCCCTCCATGCCCGCTACCGCGCCTCCGGCGAGCGGCGATCGCAGCTGGCGGCCATAACCGCTGCCAGCGGCAGTCTGCTGGCCAAGTCCGTTGGCATCGTCCTCCCTGTGGCGGTCGCCCTGGGAGATCATTTCACCGGAGGCTGGCAGCGTGTGCGTGCCGGTTGGCGAGCCTATCTCGCCCTCGCCGCTCTGGGGGGCGGGTACCTGCTGTTCGTGCGTGAATCAGCCGGGCAGGCGCTGCTCGTCGCCCCGGTTCGTCCATGGTCGGCGCAGTTGTGGACACAGGCCAAGGCCCACGTCTACTACTGGCAACTGCTCGGCATGCCGGTGCGTCTCAATGTGGAGCACCAGTTCGACGTTTCCAGAGCCGGCGAGCCGGCCGCCCTGGCAGCCGGCCTGCTCCTGTCGTCGGTGGCGGCCGTCGCCTGGGTGCTGGGGAGGCACCTTCGCTGGACGAGACTCGCCGCCAGCTGGTGGGGGCTGGTGCTGCTGCCCACGACACTGGTGCCGCTCATCGTTCTCGTCAACGAGCACAGGCTCTACCTGGCGTCCATCGGTGTACTGCTGCCGCTGGCGGTCTGCCTGGGCCGTGTCGGAGGGGGGCGCAGGATAGCCACTGGTGTGCTGGGCGCGTATACTATTCTGCTGGCTCTGCTGACAATGGATCGAACGAGCGACTGGGAGAGCGAACTGACTCTGTGGGCAGATGCGGCGGCCAAGGCACCACAGATGCTCCGACCTCATCTGAGACTGGCCGACGCGCTGGCGCACGTCGGCCAGACCGAGGCGGCGGAGGCATCGTACCTCCGCGCCATCGCCTTGCGTCCCGGGCATCCGGCGAGTCGCAACAACCTGGGATTGCTTTATCGTAGCCTGGATCGCGCCGATGACGCGGGGGCCCAATTCCGCCGGCTCCTCGCCGTCTCCCCTGATCACACGGCGGCGAGACTGAATCTGGCGGATCTCGAACTGCGGAGAGGGCGCTGGCGAGTGGCTGAGGCGCAATACGACTCGGCCCTGCTCTACGATCATACACGTGGCCGGGCGCAGATCCGTCTTGGACAGATCGCGCTGCGCCATCGGCGAGACATGTCGGTGTCATTGTCGTATTTCGACGCCGCCATCGCCGCTGGCGCTGACGCGGACGCAGATGCCCATTCGGGGCGTGGCCTGGCCTTGAGAAGGCTGGGTCTCGACGATCTCGCCCTCGACGCCTACCGGCGAGCCACATCACGGGACCCCGAGCGAACGGATGTCTGGTACAACATCGGCAACCTGCATCGGGACAGGGGAGAGGCGGCACCCGCTATCGATGCCTATCGACGCGTCATCGACATCGGCGACGACGAGGATCTGGCGCGAAGTGCGGCTGTCATGATTCGAGAACTGGAGTCGTTGCCAGTTACCATACCCAACGAGCAAGGAGAATTCTGATCATGCCAGTTACCGTACATATTCCCACGCCGCTGCGTAAGCTGACGGGAAACCAGTCCGAAGTACAGTCCGAGGCCGCTAGTGTGTCAGAGCTGGTCGAGAGTCTTGAGGGGGCCCACGCGGGCATCAGGGAGAAGCTCCTCGATGAGAGCGGTGACATCCGTCGTTATGTCAACATGTACGTGAACGACGAGGACATCCGTTTTCTCGACGGCAAGGACACCATTCTGAAGGATGGCGACAGCGTCTCCATCGTGCCCGCCATCGCCGGCGGTCGCTGAGGGTCCGGTCGCACCGTCGCGCAGCGTGGGGCGTCTATCTGGCAGGCGGCTTCTCGCCGGCCTTCTGGTCGCGCTCGGTGCCCTGCTGTTCGCCCACGTCGGGGCATTGGACAATGTCTTCCACTATGACGACATCCACTCAGTCGTCCAGAACCTGCACCTGCGCAGTCTCGCCGACCCGTCATCGTTTCTGACCGATCCCACAACGTTTTCGGCTCGACCCGAGCGGGCGATGTTTCGCCCCCTCGTGGTCCTGTCGTACGCCGTCACCTACGCTCTGGCCGGGCTGCAGCCGTCGGCGCATCTGCTCGTAAACCTGCTGACCCATGGGCTCTGCGCCGGCATCGTGCTGGTGCTGGCGCGGACTCTCGGGTTGCCCGCCATCGCCGCTGGCACGGCGTCGCTGCTGTTCGCCCTGCATCCGGTGAACGGCGAAGTCGTCAACTATGTCAGCAGCCGTTCCGAGTCATTCGCCGCCGCTGGCATGCTGGCGGCGCTCTGGACCTATCTCCGCTGGCGAGACGGGGCAGGTAGCGCTGTCTTCTATGGGCTGAGCCTGGCCGCTTTCTGTATGGCATTGCTGTCGAAGGCCACGGCCATCGCCCTGCCCGGAATGCTCCTGGCTGCCGAAGGGCTCAGGGCACAGCGGCGAAGACCTGTCAACGTCCTCCCCTTCCTCGGCCTGGGACTGGCCTATCTCTGGGTGGTGGCCAACCTGGCGCAACAGGCTCTTGCCGCGCCCGTGCGGCCTCTGCTGCATCAGGTGTGGACCCAGTTGAAAGCGGTTCCGTACTACCTGCATCTGCTCGCCGTGCCAGCGCGGCTGTCCGTCGAACACGATTTCTCTGTGGCGCCAACGCTTCTTGCTCCTGTTGTCGTACTGTCTGCCGTCCTGCTTCTCACGACCGTCTTCGTCGTCTGGCAGCAAGGGGGATTCCAACTCCGGTTTCTGGGCGTCTGTGTCGCCCTCGGTCTGGCGCCGGCGAGTCTGGTGCCTCTGAACGTTCTGGTCAACGAGCACCGACTGTACCTTGTCAGCGCCTGCCTGGCGATCGCCGCTGGTGCCTCCTTGTGGCCTCGCCTGAGGCGTCTGTGGGGCGCGCGCGCCGGCGTTCTGATTCTGCTGGCAATCCTGGCGGTCCTGAGTCAGCAGCGAGGTCGGGTCTGGGACAGTGAGCAGGCCCTGTGGTCGGAGGCGGCCGAGCGCTCGCCCTACGCCTATCGTGCACACCTGCATCTCGGAGGCGCTCTGGAGGAGCAGGGGGATATCGTCGGGGCACTCGACAGCTATCGCGAGGCAGCGCGACTGGCGCCGGGGCGAGCTGAGACGCACTACAACCTGGGAAATGCCCTGCGGCTGACGGGACATCCCTTGCAGGCACGCCGCTCCTGGGAGCGGAGTCTGCAGCAGAATCCCCGCTTTCTCGATGCCCTGTTGAACCTGGCAGCCCATCACCAGGGCCTGGGGGACTGGGATCAGGTCTGGGACCTGCTTGCCCGGGCGGAGCAGGTCCGGCCCCGATCGCCGGAGGTCTGGCGGCGGAAGGGGCTGGCCCTGAGACTGACCGACGATGTGGCGGGGGCCGAAAGCGCCTACCTGCGAGCTCTGGAGCTCGATCCGCGGCTCGCCGAAGCGCACCACAACCTGGCCAATCTCTACAATCCAGCCAACGGCCACTTCAAGGGGCGAGGCGACGAAGCGCAGCGACACTACCAGATCGCTCTGCAGCAGAACGCCGGGCACCATGGCGCCGCCAATAACCTTGCAGATCTCCTGCTCAACGCCGGTGATCCTGTCGCGGCGGAGCGAATCTGCCGAGAGGTGATCGGCCTTGCCGCCTTGCGTCACACGCCGGGTCAGACCAAGTTGTATCTCCAGCTCGGTCGGGCCCTCGAGGCCCAGGGGCGGACCGCGGAGGCGCTGGGCAACTACCGCGTCTTCGTACGCTCCCGTGCTGCCCCAGCTGCCCTGCGTCAGGCTGTGCAACAGCGTATCGAACAACTCGAAACTCCGCGTCGATAGATGGGCCCCGAGGACGTATGAAGCGCGCCACAGATATCCTGCAACTCATCGGCGCCACGCCCATCGTCCGCCTGAATCGGGTGGTGGCACCCGGTGGCGCCGAGGTCTGGGGAAAGTTCGAGGCCGGCAACCCGGGTGGTAGCGTCAAGGACCGCATCGCTGTGGCCATGATCGAGGCGGCGGCAGACAGCGGCGAACTGTCCCCGGGGGGGACGATCGTCGAACCGACCAGCGGCAATACCGGAATCGGCCTGGCCATGGTGGCCGCGGTGAAGGGATACCACCTCATCGTCACCATGTTCGACACCGCCAGCCGCGAGCGCCGACTGTTGATGCAGGCCTATGGCGCTGAGGTCGTGCTCACACCGGCCGCCGAGGGTATGCGGGGGGCCATCGACAAGGCGATGGAACTGAAGCGCGACAATCCGGAGTATTTCCTGCCTCAGCAGTTCATGAATCCCGCCAATCCACAGGCACACCGCCAGACCACCGGGGTGGAGATCGTGGAGCAGATGGAAGGCCAGGTGGATGCCCTTGTCGCCGGCGTCGGCACCGGGGGCTCCATCAGTGGCGTGGGGCAGGTGTTGAAGAAACAGTTGCCCCATGTGCGCATCATCGCCGTCGAGCCGGCGGGTTCGGCTGTTCTGTCCGGCCAGGATCCGGGGATCAGCTACATCGAGGGGATCGGCGCCGGATTCATACCCGACACACTGGACCGCGACATCGTCGACGAGGTGCACAGGATCGTCGACGACGATGCCTTCGACATGACCCGCCGCCTGGCGCGGGAGGAAGGCATCCTCGTAGGCATCTCGGCTGGGGCCAATGCCCACGTGGCCGCCGAGGTGGCGGCCGGTATGGCACCTGGCCAGAAGGTTGTCACGATCCTCTGCGACAGCGGGTTACGCTACCTGAGCGCCCGCGTGTTCGAGTAACATCGAGCTGACCAGCCGCATGGGGGAATCGGTGCGGGCCCTCATCGTCCTGGTCGTGGCGGTCTTCATCGTCCACGGCGGTGCCCTGGACGACCCGTTCCACTACGACGATCACCATTCTCTGGTGAACAATTCGGCGGCCCGCGATCTGGGCAATGCGGTCGGATTTTTCGGCAATCCCCAGCTGTTTTCAGAAAGCCCCACACGAGCGATGTATCGGCCGCTCGTGTTGCTCAGCTATGCGGTCAACGCCGCGGTCGCCGGCGACGGCCCCGCGGGATTCCATGTCGTCAATCTGATTCTGCATGCCCTCAGTGGCTGGATGCTGTGGCTGCTGGCGCGAGCCATGTTCTCGGTATCGGCGGGGTGGGTGGCTGGGTTGCTGTTCGTCCTGCATCCCCTCGCCGCCGAACCGGCCATCTACATCAGTGCCCGTTCCGAGTCACTGGCGCTCATCTTCGCCTTGTGGTCGGTCCTTGCCTTTCGCCGGGAGCGCGGCGCCCTGAGTGCTGCCATGTTCGCCCTGGCCCTGCTGGCCAAGTCCACGGCGATCGTCACACCCGCTGTGATCTTCTGTCTCGACCGCGCCGCACCGGGGAATCAGCGACGTCGGACCAGGCTGGCGAGGTGGACCCCCTTCCTCGTCGTGGTCCTGGCCTATGTGCTGGGTACGGGACGGCTCATCGGACGTTCACTTGGGGCAGGCAGGCCCCGAGGGCCGGGCGAACAGTTCTGGGTGACTCTCGAGGCCTGGGCCTATCAGCTGCGACTGTTCGTCGTGCCCCATCCGCTGAGCGTTGAGCATCCTCTGCCGGCCAGCCCGTCGGCAGGCCCGGTTGATGTCCTGGTTCTCATGGCGGGTCTGTCCCTGGTTGCCGTCATCGCGGCGGCAAGCCCGAAACGTGTCATCTGGCTTTGCCTGGCCGCCATCCTGCCGCTGCTGCCGCCGAGCGTCATCCCGCTGAACGCGGTGGTCAGCGAGCATCGCCTGTACAGCACGGTTGCTCTGGCAAGTCTGGCGGTCTCGGGGGCTTCCGTCTGGGTGGGTGGTTGGCGGCGAGCCGGAATCAGAGTGCTTCTCGTACTGTTGCTGTTCTTTGCCGGCCTGGACCGTCGGAGGGATCAGGCGTGGTCCGCCGAGATTCGGCTATGGCGTTCGGCGATCGAGGTAGCGCCGCAGAACGCCCGCGCCCAGTTCTTTCTCGCGGATGTGTACCGGCGACAGGGCCAGGCCGAACCGGCCCTGAAGGCCTTTGCCAGGGCGGATTCGCTCTCCGGGGGAGCGACCGATATCAGGCTCAGCCATGCGGCCCAACTGTTGGACCTCGGCCGAACGGCAGAGGCACGTGAACTGCTGGAGCCGCTGTTGGCGCAGAGCCCTGGTGAGCCGGCCCTGTTCTACAATCTCGGGTTGGCGGTGAAGGAGATCGATCCGGGGCGCGCCGAAGGGCTCTTCCAGCAGGCTCTCACGCTCAGGCCCGACCTGCGGGATGGCGCCATGGAGCTGGCTCTGCTTCAGGATGCCCGGGGGGCGTCAGGCCAGGCAGGGCGGACACTGGAGTCGTCACTGCACCAGTCGCCGGTGTGGGTAGAGGCCTGGGTGAACCTGGGTTTCTTCCGCATCCGCGATGGGGATGCCAGGGGCGCACGAGTGGCCTGGACGCGGGCCCTCGAGCTTTCTCCGGAGCTCCAGGTGGTCCGCGACAATATTCGGGCGCTGGACAGTCTCGAAGCCGCCGGGGCGGCCCGACGCTGAGCTGTTGCGCTCAGGGGGCCGAACCACCCACTCGCTGGCGGATCTCCGGGTCCAGCTGCAGGGCGCGTTGCAGGCTCTGCACGGCGTGCTGGCGGAGTCCTGCGTCTCGCTGCGCCAGTCCAAGATTGAACCAGACGTCGGCGACGCCGGGATCCACCCGCAGGGCTGCCTTATAGGTGTCCATGGCCCGCTCGGCCTGTCCCCGGGCCGCAAAGACCAGTCCCAGGTTGTTCAGAGCTTCCACCGAGCCTGGATCCGAGCGGGCTGCCCGCGACAGGACCTCCTCGGCCCTGTCCAGCTCCCCGGCATTGCGGTAGATGGCGCCCAGGTTGGTCAGGGGGCGCAGATAGTCGGGCTTCAGCTCAATGGCCTGTTCGTAGTGCCGACGGGCGAGTTGTGTGCGAGACTTCTGATGGTAGGCGAAGGCCAGATTGTGGTGTGCAGCTGCGACTTCCGGCCCTTCTCGCACGGCGGACTCCCACAGAGAGATCTCCGTCCTCCAGTCAGCGGCCCGTTGCCAGGTGAGGGCTACCAGGACCAGTGGCAGGGCTCCCTTCAGGATCCAATCGGGAAGGCTGGACGGGCGCAACCCGAGGGCTCCGAGGGCCATGGCGATCCCCCCCAGGGCGAGATAGGGGCGATGGTCGTTCACCAGCACGTTCAGTGGCACGATGAGGGCGGGGGAGAGGCAGATCAGCCACCAGAGGGCTCCCAGACCGAAGGCCGGCCACAGTCGACGGCACCGCCACAACAACAGGGCCAGACTCGCCAGAACTCCGGCGGCGATGGGGACGGGACCCGTCAGGAGGGAGGCACCCTCCGAGAACTGGGGGGAGATCGACAGGTCTACGGGTATGGCAAACCCCCGTACGTAGTGGATGAGAGCCTTGACCTGGGTGGCCATCTGCGGACCCACAGAGCGTACGGGTTCATCTGATGTGGCGCTCCTAAAAGATTGGTAGAGAATCAAGTATGGAACAACAATAGCAGCTGATATCAACTGCCCGATGCGAGCTGCCCGCCCCCTGCCCGCCGGCACGGCCCAGTGAATGGAGAGCAGCAGAAGCGGTGTGACGATGGCGACTTCCTTCGATCCAAGAGCGAGGAGTTGCCCGCCGACCAGCGCTATGAGCCAGAGGTTCTTACCGGAGGTCCGATAGTGCAGGAAAGAGAGCACCGCCAGCAGCATGCCCACCGCAGCCAGCGACTCGGAGCGCGCACTGACATAATTGACGACCTCGGTCTGCAGCGGGTGAATGGCGTACAGTGCGGCCCCGAAAAACGCCCCGCCTCTCGAGAACAGAGAGGTGAGGACGAAGAGGAGGAGCAAGGCAGCGATCACGTGCAGGGCGAGATTCATCGCCAGAAAGCCAGCGGGGTGATCGGAGGAGAGGGATCGATTGAGAGCGTGCGCCACGAGGACGACGGGGCGGTACATGGCGTCCGCCGGATTCTCGCTGAAGAGAGTGGGGTCGGTGAAAAACCGGGGGAGGTTGGCCAGGTCATCCACGTGCGGGTTGCGCACGAGGGAGTGACCGTCATCGTAGTGGAACTCGACGGCCCGCAGTGCCGGCAGATGGGCCAGAAGGGCGAGGCCGAACAGAAGCCATGCCGGTCTTTGCAGCAGGGATGGAAGTGTCATGACAGGCCGAAGATACGAAAACGGCCCGCACTCACTGGGAGCGCGGGCCGCTGCTGTCTGCTGGAGGTGGCCGAACCGTTGTGCAGACCGCCCTGGCCGTCAGCCGAGCTTCTGCACGTGCCTGGAAAGACGCGATTTGTAGCGCGAGCCGGTATTGGCGTGCAGGACCCCTTTGCGAACGGTACGATCTATAATGGATATGGCAGAACTCAGGGCAGCGCGGGCGGACTCACCATCACCCGCCTGGCGGACCCGTTTGATGGCGCCACGCATGGTGGACATGGCCCCCTTGTTGCGGATCCGGCGCTGGCGCGCCTGCCGCAGGCTTTTCTTTGATGCTTTCAATGTTGGCACAGGAAGCTCCCTTTTCTCGAACCGGGGAAACCTTCTTTCCCGGCCTGCCGTTCTCGCTGACGGCGATCTTGGTTCTCTAACTATTTCGAGAACAGTAAGTTACGGTTATGTGGTCAGACTGGCGAAGAACATGGCACGAGCCTTGCTCATCTCCGGACGACAAGTCTACGTCCCATCACTGTATGCGACCTGTCAGACGCCACACCCCCCCCATCCAGATGTCTGGATGGTCGGTGGTTGAAAGCAGGCCGCGCATCCCCACAGCCACGGGGCACAGCTTTGTCTGAAAGCGAAGCGGGAGCCGGCACTTCGGTGCCGGCTCCACAGCTTTATTCAGCTGGTACCGTTGGGGGCGGAACCCGTTGAAGATAGCTGTCAGGGTGTGATCCGGCAACAGCGAGACAGCCACGATGGCTGGCTGGCGTCGGTGGCCTGAACGTTTCGTGATTGCTGGCGGCGCAGGGGGAGTCGTTCCCCGGTGTAAACCCTCTGGGGAGAGGGCGAGGACCGGGAGGCGCGTCCCGGAAAAATAGTCCTGAAGTTCGCACCTAGGTTGCCGATAACAGGACTAAGGAACAGATCGAGCTTGCCCGGGAGATCGGCTTTCTCGATCACCCCACGAGCGCGCTGACCACCTTCGGCGTGCGCACCCACGGGTTCCTCAGCGGGCGCCGGCGCTTCGAGCCCCGGTTCTCTCTCTACAAGCCCGTGCCCCCACCGAAACGTATCTACGAGCCGGATCAGGTGCTGCGCATCGCCGTCGTCGACTTCGCCGGCTTCGAAGAATACCAGGCCGGCGAACGGCTCGTCGACAAGATTCGCACCCAACTCGAGCCTCATGACAGTCTCGAAGTCGTCGATCTGAGTCGATATACAGGGCTGCGCAAGAAGGGTGCACTGACACCGACCGAGTCCATCGAACTGGCACGCAGGATCGGTGTTGACGTGGTCGTTACCGGGACGGTGTCTCAGTATGAGATCGATCGTTTCGCCGGATTGCGAGTGCCCTTTGTCTTTGAGTTGCCGGAGACGGAGATCGAGGTCGGGCTGCGCTACCGGGTCATGTGGTTTTCGAGTGCGGATCGCAGCAGCATGGAGGCTCTCACCGAACAGATCGTGGGCCAGGGCCAGGTGCGCAAGAGGCTGCGACTGTTGCCCGCAGACACGCGTGACATCACCGTCGGCCGCACGGCGGCAGAACTGGCACGGGTCCACGAATCAGCCCTCGACGATGTCGTCAGCAATCTGCTGGCATCCATGGCCCGAACCTTCTCGTGGATTCCACCGGATTTCGCCTATGCAAACTGACACAGCCATGGGCAACTTCAGCCACTCATGGGCCGCTGTCCTTCTGGCCATCACTCTGTCTGTGGGCGGTTGTGCGTTCTCCGTGGCACCGACCTCGTCCGAGGACAACGAGTTGAGTCTGGAACTGGCGTCCTATCCGGCGCGGATCTCGATCGAGGACAGCACGGCAACGGCTGAGGTATGGGCTACCGTTCGCGCCGGGGGAGAGCCGGTCAAGGACAACACCATCGTCAAGTTCGCCACGACCGTCGGCACCATCACCTCGGAGAGCCAGACCGTCGATGGCCTCGCTGTGGCGATCCTCACCAGCCCCGGGGACAATCGGCCCCGGCAGGCCGAGATCGTCGCCCAGGCCGTGACCATCAGGGATACGATTGATGTGGATTTCATCATCACCGCTCAGGATGATTTCTGAACCGTGCATTTCTTGACACAATCTCTGAAATTCCAGTATATTAGCGCCACTTACCCCTCCTCCGTTTCACCGGTTCTGCGAATGCCCCAACGCTAACGGACCCGGAAAGCAACTCCCTACAACTGAATACGTCTCTCGATCAGGCTGGCGGCCCGACAGGGGAGACTTGCCATGGCCACTGGCTGTGGATCTCAGGGAGAGCCCCAGTTACATCTGGGCTTCCTGCTGTCCGACAGGGCGAGGTCCGCCTCGTCTGCTGTCCGTTGTCGACACTGTGGGCATAACGTCAGCCTGCCCGAATGGGTGCAGGGGCTCGACGTTGGCCTCCATTACTGCGACGAGCGTTGTCGCCAGGCGTGGGTCGAGTCGGAGCCGGATTTTACGGTTCGTCTCGATGACAGAGGCAGGCGTCGACGGGGGGCGAACTGGGAGTTGCAGGCACGCCGTGCCCGTGAGCGCGACCAGTTTCGGTGCCAGTCATGCGGCATCACCGAGGAGAGTCTCGGTGGCCGCCTGCACGTGCATCATCGCATCCCGTTCCGCCGCTTCCGCTCCAACGTCGAGGCCAACAAGCTCGAGCACCTGATCTCGGTGTGTGCCTCCTGTCACCAGAAGGAGGAGGCCGAGATCCGCCGGCAGTTGCCGTTGTTTGCAGCGTCGAAGGGCGCCGACTGAAGGGACCTGCGCGCCGCCGACACAGGTCCCCGAACCGAGAGAGCGATCGAGCTTCGTGGACCTGACCGTCGTCATACCCGCCTTCAATGAAGCCGAATCGATCGGGCCCGTGCTCGAGCGTCTGTGTGAGCGTCTCAGCGCCGTTGAGCAACTGCAGGGAGCGTTTGAAGTACTCGTCGTCGACGACGGGTCCAGCGATGGCACGGGGGAGATCGCCCGTCGGGCCAGCCCTCTCGTGACCCTGGTCCGGCATCCCTACAACCTGGGCAATGGCGCGGCAGTGAAGACAGGTATCCGCCAGGCCCGTGGCCGGGTCTGTGTGTTCATGGATGCCGACGGGCAGCACGACCCGGAGGTCATCACTCGCATCTTCCGCGGTTGCGATGACTATGACATGGTCGTCGGCGCCCGCGACCGGCGCTCGCAAGCCGGACTGCACCGCCATCTGGCAAATGGCCTGTACAACCAGCTGGCCACCTACGTGACCGGACGCCGAATCGAGGACCTGACATCAGGCTTCCGGGCCATCCGCCGCGACGTGGCCCGTCGCTTCGTCGCCCTCCTGCCGAATGGTTTCTCCTACCCGACGACGATTACCCTGTGTCTGATGCGGGCCGGGTTCAGCGTCAGATACGAACCCATCACGGCGGCGAAGCGGAAGGGAAAGAGCAAGATCCGACTGGTCTCTGACGGCACGAAGTTTCTCCTCGTCATCGCCAAGATCTGCATGCTGTTTTCCCCCATGAAGATCTTCCTTCCGGTAAGCATCTATCTGTTCCTCATGGGGCTCGGTTACTACGCCTTCACCTTCCTGACCGAGCACCGCTTCACCAACATGTCCATGCTGCTGTTCACGACCTCCGTCGTCATCTTCATGATGGGATTGCTCGCCGAGCAGATCGCCCAGATGCGTTTCGAGCGCACGGAGGAGAGTTGAGTGCGATTCTGTTTCTTCGGCACGTACACCGTGGGCGCCGGCTATCCGGTGAATCGCGTACTGCTCGCGGGACTGAATCGCGCTGGCCACACGGTGGACGTATGTCGCGCCGAGGTCTGGGGCCCCTTCGTCCATCGCGCCCTGTCGACGCACAATCCGCTGCGTCTGCTCCTTCTGGGGCTCCGACTGGTCCGGGGATGGGGACAGCTGTGGTGGCGCTTTCGTCGGCTCGAGTGCCCGCCCGACTGGATCGTCGTCGGCTATCCCGGCTTCTTCGATGTTCACCTGGCTCACTGGCTGGCTCGCGGCCGACCGGTGGCCCTCGTCTCTTTCATCTCACTGTACGACACCATCGTCGCCGATCGGGCCCGCCTGCCTTCCGGCAGCCGGGTGGCTGGCCTGCTCAAACAACTGGACCGCTCCGCCTTTCAGGCAGCCGATGCGGTTCTCGTCGACACCGACGAGCAAGCCCGCTACTACGCCGACATCTTCGACCTCGACCCCGGACGTTTCCTGCGTTCGTTTGTGGGGGAGGATGACGTTGAATTCAGCTTTGTCCCGCCCGCTCCCCGGGGCCCGGATCCTCTCCGGGTGTTGTTCTTCGGCACCTACGTACCGCTCCACGGCATCGAGACGGTCATCGATGCCGCCTGCGAGTTGCGCCAGGAAAGGGACATCCAGTTCTGCCTCATCGGCAATGGCCAGATGTATCCTCGGATGCGTGAGCGCGCCCGTACGCTGGAGGTCGAGGCCGAGTTCATCGATCACTGGGTTGCACCGACCGAGCTGGTGCGACACATCCAGGAAGCGCACGTGTGCCTGGGGGTATTCGGCACCACAGCCAAGGCGGCCAGGGTGATTCCATACAAGGTCTTCGACGCGGCAGCGGTGGGACGGGCGATCATCACCTGTGATTCGCCAGCGGCTCGCGAGATGCTCACCGATGGCGAGTCGGCCCTGTTGTGTCCGGCGGGCGATGGACCCGCCCTGGCCTCGGCCGTGCGGCGGTTGCGTGATGACGACGGGCTGCGCCTGTCGCTGGCGCAGACGGCCCATGCGGTCTATCGAAGCCACGGCTGTCCGGAAGCCGTGGGTAGAGATCTGGCAAGAGCCCTGCAGGAGCGGTCAGAATCAGGAAAGGTCGCCGAATGAGCGCGGAAACGATCCAGCCAACCCCTTGGGGACAGCATGAGATCCGTGGCCCCGTACACCTGTTCAGGGAACGCCTGCTCATTCGGCAGTTCTGTGCCCTGATGGGTGACAGTGGCCGGGTTTTCGATGCCGGCTGTGGCAGCGGCAGCCTGGCGATGGATCTGCAGAAGGAGGGGTTCCGCGTCGATGCCATCGAGCAGTCAAGCGAGTTTGTCGAACTGGTACGACACAAAGCCGCACGTTATGGCTCGGAGAGCCAGGTGCAGGTGCAGCAGGCGTCGGTGACGCAACTGCCCTTCGATGACGATTCCTTCGATGGTGTCGTCTGTGGCGAGGTGCTCGAGCACGTACTGCCCGAAGATGGCGGCGATTCTGTCGCCGTGGCCGAGTTGCACCGGGTCCTC
>PBSR01000135.1 GCA_002726335.1 Gemmatimonadaceae bacterium | reverse complement strand
TCACCGATGCCGCCAACGGCCAGCCACTCATCGGCGCCAATGTCCTCGTCATCAGCACCCGCCAGGGTACCACCACCGACACCTCCGGTTTCTATCGGATCCTCAACGTTCGGGCCGGTACCTATGATGTGCAGGCCTCTATGATCGGCTACCGGCCGGTGACGACGACGGGAGTCGTCGTGTTGCCCGATCGTCGCGCCGAGCTGTCTGTGCAACTGCCTGACAGTCCCATTCAGATGGAAGCCGTCGAGGTCGTACTCGAACGGCCTCTCATCGAGACCGATGTCACCGGTACCGCCTATCGTGTGGATGCCGGTGGCCTCACCGACCTGCCCGTGGACAGCTTTCAGGATGTGATCGGTCTGCAGCCGTCGACGACGGTGGCAGGTCACATCCGCGGCGGCAAAGTGCGCGAGACCATCTATCTCGTGGACGGCCTGCCGGTGCAGGATGTCATCGAGGGTGGCGCCGGTGCCGACCTGCCCCTCAGCGCCATTTCGCAGATGACGATTCAGACGGGCGGTTTCGATGCGGAATACGGGGACGCGCTGTCAGGAGTGGTGAATATCATCTCGCGCAGCGGTGGTGACGAGCACGAGCTGTCAGTCCGGCTGGCCAAGGACGATCTGTTCGGCGGCGATGAAGTGAGTCACCGCAACGAAGTGGAGATCGCCGCCAGTGGACCCCTGGGCACGCGCGATCTGTCCTACTTTTCCGCCAGCAACCTGGTCTTCAGCGACACCCGCTGGTGGCAGGACGCGCAGCACTTCTTCGACTCTCCCGTCCGCAAGGAGCTGAACGGACTGGCGAAGGTGGACCACGACGCGGTTCTGGGCGGCCGTCTGACGGGCGAGTTGATCTACTCGCTGCAGCGTTGGCGCGACTACGAATTCAGCTGGCGATACAATCTCGGCGGGCCCTCGGCCGCCGACATCGATCCGGCGCCCTTCGACTACGACTTCTATCTGCTCTATGTGGTCTCTGGTTCGCGGTCGTGGTGGGCGGACCAGCAGCAGCGCACCTACACCCTCAAGACCGATCTGACCCACGAGCTGCGCCAGCGCCACATTCTCAAGATGGGGGCCGAGCTCAAGCAGTATGACATCGATGCCGACCTGCTGCGCCTGGAACCACAGACCACGTTCTTCGGCAGGCCCCTGGTGTTTGCCCAGCAGCTCAACTACAGCACCCGATATCACTACTATCCGCGTGCCGGCAGCGCCTATCTGCAGGACCGCATCGAGGGTGCCAGCGGTACGACCCTGTCCTTCGGCGTGCGCCTGGATTTTCTCGATCCGCGAGCCGAGCGACCGGCCATCGAGCTGGTACCGACCACACCGGAGCAGTATGACGAGGAGGTGACCGGTTTCACCTCCGCCCGGATCAAGTATCACGTCAGTCCGCGCCTGGGCGCCTCCTTTCCGTTGTCGGATCGCAGTGTGTTCTTCGTCAACTTCGGTGAGTACGTGCAGTTCCCCCTGTTCGACCATCTGTACTCGGGGCTCGACAACGTCAGCCTGCGGGGTGGTGTCAACGTGCTGCGCGGAAACCCCGACTTGCTGGCTGAAAAGACGCGCGCCTTCGAGGTGAGCGTGCGCCACGAGTTGTCGGAGGAGATGGTGGGGTCGGTCACCTACTTCCGCAAGGAGACAAGGGACCAGATCGACGCCAGGACCTTTGTGCCCACCAACAGCCGTATCGCGGGTGACTACGGATTCTCCGAATTCGTCAACAATCCCACGGCCAGCACCAGGGGATTCGAATTTCTGCTGTCCCGTCCGCGGGGCAAGGTGCGCGGAAATCTGTCGTACGCACTGATGCGCACCGAGGGCTTGAGCGAGTCCGAGGACCAGGGCATCAACCTGGCGCAGTGGGGGTTCCCGGTGGCCAACACGCCCTTCCCGTTGAGCTGGGATCAGCGACACACGGTGAAAGCCGATCTGACCATGGACCTGCCCGGCGGCGCCCAGGTGGACTTCGTGTGGCAGACCCACAGCGGGCGTCCGTACACGTTCTTCCCCTCGGCGGATGGGTTCACCGCTGACAATCCGACGCAGCCCTTCATTCCCAACAATCGACGTCTGCCCGACTACAGCCTGCTGAATCTCAAGATCAGCTGTCCCCTGCCCACGCGATGGGCGGATGGCCTCACAGGTACCCTGGATGTGCGCAACGCGACGGATGCTCTCAACGTCCGCTGGGTGGACTCCTCCGGCCAGGTCGGCGGCGAGCTTGCCGACCCCTCCGCCTACTATTCTCTCCGCAGAGTGCTGGTGGGCTTGCGGGCACAGTTCTGATGAGGTGGCCAACATCCAGCCGCTGGGCACGTTCGGCGTCGGTCGCAACGCTGCTGATTCTGAACGCCTGCGCCGAGTCGCTGCCGACCCGGATCGTACCGGAAAGCCCGTTGGTGATCGAAGACGTGTTCATCGGCCAGGGCACGGGCGACTTCGGTATTCAGGTGATGGTGAGCACCACCGTGCGCAACGATTTTGAAGAGACCTTTGACGGCATTGTCGACATCACCGGCGATCTGTATATCTGGTGGGAACGCCGTCCGGACGTGGAGGATCACGTGCCCCTGCAGTTGCGGACCCCGATCCGGCTGGCACCGGGTGAGACATACAGGATTGAGCAACTGTGGTTTCTGACCACCGAGGACGGCGGTGACATCCTAGATCTGCTCGTGTTCTCCGGCGCCGACGTCCGGTTCGGCGTCGTCTATGCTCAACCCGAGACCTTTGTCGCCACCCTCCGCATGACCGTGTTCCAGGAGACCGGGCTGCTGACATCGGGTCCCCACGAATTCACACTCGAGGGCTGGAGACTGGTGGAAGAAGTCGACCTGTGAGGACCGCCGTGGCCCTGATGTTCTTCCTGTCGGGGTTCACCGGACTGGTCTACCAGGTGCTCTGGGTACGGCGCTTCACTCACGTGATGGGCAGTGGTTCGGTGTCGGTGAGCGTCGTCATCGCCGCCTTCATGGGAGGGCTGTTTCTCGGCGCGGTACTGCTGACGCGAGTGCTGGGACGCTGCCGGGACGAGTTGCGCTGGTATGCCGTACTCGAGGGGGTGATCGGCTGCTGGGGACTGCTCTTCGTCTGGTCCTTCCCACATCTTGCCAGTGTCTATGCATGGCTGGCAGGTGGAGACGGATCGGGTGTCACGGGACTGGCGGCGAAGGCGACGTTCTCGACGCTGCTGATGCTGCTGCCGACGGCGGCCATGGGCGCCACTCTGCCGTTGATGGTGCAGTATGTCGTGGGACGCCAGGATCGCGGCTTCGGTGACGCCATCGGTCTGCTCTACGCCGTCAACACGGCGGGCGGCGCCCTGGGCGCCCTGGTGGCCGGCTTCCTCCTGATCGAGTTCCTCGGTGTCGATCGCAGTCTGTCTCTGGCGGCGACGACCAATCTCGTGGTGGCCCTGTCGGCCTGGTGGCTGTCGTCTTCCGACTGTGGTGAGAAAGCCGAGACGTCGGCCCCCGCGAGCAACGAAGGGGAATGGCTGATCCCATCCCTGCTGGCGGCAGCCTTCGCCTCCGGCTTCGCCGCCATCGGTTGCGAGGTGCTCTGGACTCGAGGCCTGAAGTTCATCATCCAGAGCAGTACCTACTCCTATGCGCTGATCGTCGGCATCTTCCTCGTCGGTCTCGGTTCCGGCGCGGCGATCTACAAGCGTTGGCTCACGACAGTCGACCACCATGTGCTGTACGGCAGGCTGCAGATGGCAGTCGCAGCCTGGGTTCTGCTGACGCTGTCCCTACTCTACGGACTGGCGCCGTCGGTGTGGTTCCAGGAAGCTGGGTTGAGTCTCGTCTACGACGGTGATACTCACTGGAGTCTCGGTCTGTTCACCTTCGCTCTGGTCTGCTGCGCCGTGCTGCTGCCACCGACGATGATGATGGGGGCGCTGTTTCCCGCACTCGCCACCATGTATCACAGGCAGTCGGGGCAGGTTTCGGCGCAATCTGTCAGCGCCGTATTTGCCAGCAATACGATCGGCAGCATCGTCGGCGCCATCGCCGTTGGCTTCGGGTTGATGCCCTGGGTGGGTATCCGAGGCTCACTGCTGCTGATGTCGGCGATCGGTCTGGCGTTGGGATGGGGATTCCTGTGGCCGGCTCGCAGGCACCGGGACATGCTCGTCGGCGGGGGGATTTGCGCGATCCTGCTGCTGAGTGGAATGCAGGGCTCATACCTGCTCGGCCGTGGTGAGAGCGCTGCCGATCAGGTGCTGTTCTACGACGAGGGGCTGATGTCGACGGTGAAGGTCTATCAGCGCGCCGATCACCTGCACATGAGTATCGACGGCTCCCGGATCGCCTCGACAGCGCGCGGGCTGCGGCAGAAGGAGCAACTGGTCGCACACATACCGATGCTGCTACGTCCCGGCATCGAGGATGTCCTCACCGTCGGTCTGGCCAGCGGCATCACGGCACACAGTGTCAGTCTGCACGAAGACGTGCGCACCATCGATGTCGTGGAGCTGATCGAGCCGGTCTTCGAGGCCAGCCGCTACTTTGCCGCGCACAACGGGCGTGTGGCACACGATCCACGGGTACGGATGATCCACGACGATGTCTACGCCTGGCTGCAGGCCCGCGACGGTGACTACGACGCCATCATCTCCGACGGCAAGCTGGGGTCGCTGAACAACGCCAATACGGTACTGCTGTCCCGGGAGTACTACGAACTGTGTCGTCAACGGCTGCATGATGAGGGTGTCTTCGTGCAGTGGGTGCCGATCATCACGCCGGAGGCGGAGCTGCGTGCCATTCTGAAGACGGCGGCAACCAGCTTCGAGCACGTCGGCCTGTTCTACTTCTATTCCTCCGACATCCTCATCGTCGCCTCTCCTTCACCGATCGTTCTCGATGGATCGCACATGCGGCAGGTGCTGACCAACGAGTCAGTGGCGGGTCAGCTGCGCCAGCTGGACTTGCCGACTGCGGCGGCGGTGATGTCCTGCTACCTGGGCGGCTACCGTCTCGATGATTCGGGTCTGCCCCCCAACACCTTCGATCGACCTTACCTGGAGTTCGCCTACCTGCGGGACTGGAAGAAGGGGCGGTCCATCCCCGGGGGATACCGGGCCCGCAACATGGAGGTACTGGTGGAAAACCTCGCGGGCAACGACGGGCAGACCTTTGCGGCGGCTTTCCCCGGGTTGGCGCCCGAGGTGGTGGAGCGCGTTCTACGGATTCCCGCGCTGGAATTCTATGGTCAGGCCATGGCCAATTTCAGAGGGGGGAGCTATGGACGGGGGCTGATGATGTGGTGGCGGTGGAAGAAGGCTGTGGGGGAGGCGCTGGGGGCGGGGGACAGATCAGAGCGCTGATCCTGAGGACGGGCGATGGCCAGCCCTGCTGGACCGGTGATGTTCAGCTGGTCGCTGGAGCCGGGGGACAGATCAGAGCGCTAATCCTGAGGACGGGCGATGGCCAGCCCTGCTGGACCGGTGATGTTCAGCTGGTCGCTGGAGCCGGGGGACCGGTGGCTCTCGGTCTGGTCGTCACCTGACTGTGTTGGTGTTCTCGATCGTCCCGTAGGTCTCCAGCAGGCTGTCGTAGACGGCCCTGTTCGCCGGATCCGGCTCGATGCGGAGTTCTGCCGGCGGCGTCGTGAAGGGCGCCACCGTATCACGCCAGTCGGTCTGCCGACCGCTGGCGCGAGTGTGTGCATGGGCGGCACGAAGAGCGCCTCCAAGGGCGGCGGCGTTGGTCGTTTCAAACGGTTGCACGGGGCAGCCGTGTACGTCGGCGAAGATCTGCAGGATATTACGGTTCGCCGAGGCGCCACCCGTGACGGAGAGAGAGCGGATGGCGACGCCCATCCACTCGGAGTGGATCTTCGACGACAAGGCCTGGGCCTCGATGACGGCGCGGACGTTGCCGGCCACGTCGTCCACTTCGAGGTTGCAGCGGATGACCCCGGGATCCGGTACGTGGGGGACGATCTCGGCAGCGAACCAGGGCAGCATGATCCGTCCGTGGTTCCCGGGGGGGGTCTCGGCCAGGGCCCGCGTGAAAGCGTCCCAGTCGAGGCCATGGTGGTCCCGCACGGCCTCGCGGGCGAGGCTGCCGTTGAGGAAGCAGATGAGGGCCATGAAGTGACTCCCATCGGGCGAGGCGAACAAAGCACCCTCACCGGTGGTGGACACGCGGGCTTCGTCCATACAGGCGAACAAGGTGTCACTGGTGCCGAGACTCAGCGCCACCTGGCCAGTTTGAACCAGCCCGAGGCCGAGAAGGCTGCTGGGGTTGTCGCCGGAGAACGGCAGCACCTGGCAGTCGGGGGCAAACCCGTAGCGGTCGACCCAGAACGCGTGGATCGGCCCGACGACGCTGTCGGCGTCGATGACAGGCAGCAGCCGGTCGGCCAGGTCCGGCGCCGTGGCATCGAGAGCGGCCTGGCTCCAGCTGCGGGTGCGGATGTCCATCAGGTTGGTGCCGCTGCCATCGCCAGCATCGACCGGGACCAGACGGCCGGCCAACAGGCTGCTGACGAAGGAGCTGACCAGGCAGACGCTGGCCGTGCGCTCCCAGGCCTGGGGCTCGGTCTGCCAGAAGCGGCGGATCTGTGGACCGCTGAAGCGTTCGAAGGCGGTGTTTCCCGTCAGTTGCAGCAGCGCCTCGCGACCGCCGACGCCGGCCTCGATCTGGCGACACTGCTCCCCGGTGGAGGTGTCCATCCAGATCGGCGCCGTGGCGCGGGAAAACACGCCGTCCAGTTGCACGGCGAGGTCGCGTCCGGCGTCCAGTCCTTTCAGGGCTGCTTCGGCAGAGCCGTTGAGATAGACGGTGCCATGCTGCTGGCCGCTGCCGGCGACGGCGCGGATGGACGACAGGTCGACGCCGACGTCGCGCAGCTGCCGGCACAACCGCTCCAGGGCTTCGGCCCACATCAGCGGGGCGCTGTGCACCTGACCGTCGCCCAGTTCGATCACACCGTTGGTGACGTTGTAGAGTCCGCTATAGTGCTCGTCGAAGTTGACGGAGGTTTCGGCGACGATCTCACCCCTGTCGGTGTCGACGACGAGACCGGTCATCGACTGCGTGCTCGAATCGATGCCGAGGAAGTTGCTCATGCCCTGACCCCTGGTTAATTTTGCTGCTTCTGACGAATGAGAACCTATAGCGGGGAGCGGCATGGAAACAACGTGGTCCTGGACGGTTACGGGATACTCGCATCTCCATCGCTCCCACGAAGACATTCGCCGTACCTGCCTCCACGCCGGACTGTCCGGCGTCGAAGGCTCCGCCGAGTTGTTTGCCGGCCTCAACGACAGTGAACTGGAGGCGCTGGCCGACGCCTACGCCGCTGACGGTCTCCGTTTCGATTCATTCCACCTGCCCTTCGCACGCGAAGACGACATCGCCTCCTTCTACGAGTCGACCCGCCGCCAGGCGGCGGACAAGGCCGGAGAGTGGATTGAGCGGGCTGGCCGTCTGGGCGTGCGCGCCGTCATCCAACACCCCACCACCTGTCGGGACAACGTCGAGGCCGACGGCCTCGAACCCTTCCTGACACAGCTGGGTAAGTCTCTCGACTCGATGCTGGAACGCGCCGCCGGCTGCGATGTCACCATCGCCATCGAGAACATGCTGCCTGGCGATGACGGGGGTCGCCTCGGATCGCGGCCCGAGCACTTCGAACGCTTCGCCTGTGCCTTCGACCATCCGAACCTGGGTTTCTGTCTCGACACGGGGCACGCCCTGGTCGCCGGACGTGAGAATGCCCACGCCTTCCCCGCGGCCATGGGGGAGCGTCTCGTCGCTTTCCACCTGGCTGACAACGCCGGCGATCGCGACTCCCATCTGGCTCCCGGACACGGCCGCGTCGAGTGGGGGCACGTGTTCCGTGCGGCGCACGATCTGGGTCATGCAGGCTCCATGTGCATCGAGACACCACCCTTCGACTTCGGCCCCGACTACACGGACGACGCGTGGAAGAAGCTGGTGGACGACACTTCGGCCCTGGCCCAAGACATCTGAGAACCAAACAACCCCTGTATCGAAGAAGGAGCTGCATGTCCCTGCGTGACGCCGACCCCGAAGTCGCCGATATCCTCACCGCCGAGAACCGTCGGCAGCACGCCAAGATCCGCCTCGTCGCTTCTGAGAATTACGTGTCAGCTGCCGTGCTGGAGGCGACGGGCTCGGTGCTCACCAACAAATACTCAGAAGGGTACACGGGTCGGCGCTACTACGAGGGGCAGCAGCAGATCGACAGGATCGAGACGCTGGCCATCGAGCGGGCCAAGGACCTGTTCGGCGCCGAACACGCCAACGTGCAACCTTATTCCGGGTCGCCGGCGAACCAGGCGGTCTACGTGGCGCTGGCAAGACCCGGTGATCGGATCATGGGCCTGTCGCTGGCAGGTGGTGGCCACCTCACCCACGGCGCCGATGTCAGTGTCTCGGGACTGCACTACGAAGCGGTCCAGTACGGCGTCGATCCGGAATCCGGATTCCTCGACTATGATGCTATTGAGAAACTGGCCGAGGAAGCACGTCCGAAGCTGCTGTGGTGCGGCACGACGGCCTACCCGCGGATCCTCGACTTCGAACGCTTCGCCGCCATTGGCCGTAAGGTGGACGCCGTCGTCGTCGCTGACATTGCCCACATTTCAGGTCTCGTCGCCGCCGGTGTACATCCCAACCCGGTACCCCACGTCGACATCGTCACCTCAACGACACACAAGACCCTGCGGGGTCCTCGCGGCGGCATGATCCTGTGCCGGGAGAAGTTCGCCGACGCCATCGACAAGGCAGTCTTCCCTGGACTCCAGGGCGGCCCCCACAACCACACGACGGCCGCCATCGCCGTGGCTCTGAAGGAGGCGGCCACGGAGGAGTTCAAGGTGTACGCGAAAGCCATCGTCGACAACGCTCGCGTGCTGGCAGAGGCACTTGCGGCCCATGGATTCATGGTGTCATCAGGGGGAACGGACAACCACCTGCTGCTGGTGGATGTCACCAGCCGTGGCGTCACCGGTTACAACATGGCCAAGTCTCTGGATGCAGCGGGTATCGTCTGCAACAAGAACCTCGTGCCGGGGGATACGAGGCCCCCTACACGTCCCAGCGGCATACGCATCGGTACCGCGTCGGTGACGAGCCGTGGCTTCGGCGCAGCAGAGATGAAGCAACTGGCAGCGTGGATCGACCGTGTTGCGGCCACGCGGGCAGACGAGACAAAGGACAAAGCCGCCCGGGTTCAGGCGAATCGCGAGATCGCTGCACAGGTGCGGGCCTTGTGCGACCGCTTTCCGGCACCGGGGCTGGCGCCGGTGTAAGAAGCTGGCCTTATCTGGCGAAGACCTCCATGCCCAGGCGCAGGAATACCCAGGTTAACGCGAGGAGCACGACGAAAGGGGCGAGGTGCTTTTCTGACGTCTTCACGCGAGCCTCCCAGGGGAGTAGGTGGCTGAGACGCGACTATGGACCCCCTGGACATGCCGCAAGTGGCACTGTAACAGGGGTTTGACGAGATCAATATACAAGATAGTACGGGATTTCCAACCCTTTTCCCGTGACCCACCTCACGTTAGGGGCTCTCACCAGTGAAGATCACCAGGATCGTTCTGCACCTCGTCAACGTGCCAGAGACCCATTGGTGGTGGTCGGATGACGAGCATGGCCAGCCCGGCCATCAGAGCGCCGAGCACTTCGTCGCCGAAGTCGAGACCGACGCCGGTCTGACCGGTCTGACACAGATCGAGCGCCTGACGGCGCCCGCGCTGGTGGAGGAGACGGTCCGTGGCTGGCTCGGCACAGACGTACTCACCGTGAATCTGGCCGAGCGTCCCTCGGCCCTGTGCAAGTCCTTCGAACAGGCCGTGCTCGACCTGCGTGGACAGGCCCTGGGCGTGCCGGTGTGGCAGCTTCTGGGTGGCCGGGTTCGAGACCGCGTGCCGATCACGATGTGCACCGGATACAAGACACCGGAGCACACCGGGGAGCAGGCCGCCGCAGGTTGGGAACAGGGCTTCCGTTGGTACAAGATGAAGTGCTGCACATCGCGTGACCGAACGCCCGAAGAGCGCCTGCGGCATATCGAAAACCGTGTGCGTGCCATCCACGAGGCGGCACCGGGCATGTCGATCCGCCCGGACATCCGCTGGCGGCTGGAAGAAGTGTGGGTGGCTCAGGAACTGGCGCGACGTCTCGATGGCCTGCCCATGGAATCCTTTGAGAGTCCCATCACCAAGGCCGCCTTCGCCGGCTCGTACAGCGAATGGCGGCGGTTGCGGCAAACGATCCGCATACCCATCGGTGATCACGCCAGCGATCCGGCGGATCTGCTGCGCCGGGTGCGGGCCGACGCCTTGGACTATGCCATCATCGGTTCTGACAGTCACCTGGTGGATGTGCAGAGGTCACACTTCGTCCACGCTCTCGGTCTGGGCGGCTGGTCGCAGTGTGTGCAGTATGGCCCCGGCGCCGCCATGGGCCTGCACGTGGCCGCCTGCATGGCCCATCTGACACAGCCGTACGACATGGTGGGCCCCATGGCCTGGGAGCACGACCTGACGAACGAGCCTTTCGAGTTCGAGGCGGGTGCCCTGCTGGTGCCCGATCGTCCCGGCCTGGGATTCACCCTCGATCTCGACGCCGTGAACCGCTACCTCGTCAACCGTTACATCCTCGAAGCGGAATAGAGCCATTCGATGACCAGCGTCTACGCACGCTTCGGCGTACGTCCCATCATCAATGCTTCAGGACCCTCGACGCGGCTCAGTGGCGCCATCATGGCACCCGACGTGGCCGAGGCCATGGCGGCTGCGTCGCAGTGGTGCGTCGATATCGCCGAGCTGCAGGCGAAAGCCTGTGAGGTGATTGCGAAGCATACGGGGGCGGAGGCGGGGTACGTCACCAGCGGCGCCGCCGCCGGTCTGCTGCTGGGCACCGCTGCCTGCGTCACCGGTCTGGATCCGACGAAGATGAACCGGCTGCCTGATACATCGGGGATGAAGCACCGCGTCGTCATGGCCCGCAGCCATCGCAACTTCTACGATCACGCCGTGCGTTCTGTGGGCATCGAGCTGGTGGAAGTCGGTATCGCCGATCGCTACTCCGGCGCTGGTGTCCGCGACGCCGAGCCGTGGGAGTATGCCGCCGCCATCGATGCGGACACGGCGGCCGTCGTCTACGTGGCCTACGCCCACACGCAGCCCGACCTGCCAGCCGTGGTCGAGGTGGCCCACGCCGCTGGCGTGCCCGTCATCGTCGACGCCGCGGGACAGCTGCCGCCGGCGAGCAACCTGACGCGGTTCATCACCGAAGGTGCGGACCTGGTCTGCTTCTCCGGCGGCAAGACGATCGCCGGCCCCCAGGCCAGCGGCATTCTCGCCGGGCGCCGGCACCTGATCGAGGCGGCCGCACTGCAACACCTGGATCTCGATATCCTCTGGGATCAGTGGAAACCACCCACGGGGTTGATCGACAAGAGTCATCTTCCCGGGGCGCCGCATCACGGCATCGGTCGGCCCTGCAAGGTCGGCAAGGAGGAGATCGTCGGTCTGCTGACGGCGCTGGAACGATTCGTCGAAGAGGGAGACGAGGCGCGTCAGGCGCGCTGGCTGGTGCACATGAAGGCTCTCGTGGAAGCGGCGGGTGCCATCGACGGCGCGACGGTGGAGCTGCTGAACGATCCCAAGCGCAAGTCGATCCCCGCAGTGCATCTGCGACTCGATGAGGATGCTGTGGGGAAGACGGCTCTGGACGTCGTCTGCGAACTGCAGGATGGTGAGCCCGGAATCGCGGCGAATCCGAGTTATGTGCGTGAGGGGGTGGTGGCTTTCGGGCCGATGTGTCTGAAGGAGGGCGAAGCCCAGGTTGTGGGACGGCGACTGCGGGAGGTGCTGGGGGCGTAGCGGGCGCCAGACTCTGGAACTGGCGCCAGGTCTCGACGGCTGAAGCACTGGTCGATTGGGTTACAGACCTGCCACCCACGGCACACACTGACGTCGAGCCCAACCGGCGTTGCTCTGTGAGGGCCTCCCTGGCACGGATGTTGACTTGTTCGTCGGCAGCCCTACCGACGGAGGTGACGGCATGGCACGCCAGATTCCGGTGTTCGACGCATACTTTCACTGGCAGCAGCTGATCCGGATCAAGACAGAGGCAGGACGTTTCCAATCACTCCTCAGGCAGTTGCAGGAGGAGGTGCTGCCGGAGCAGCGGCAGCGGCTGCGGGTGATCCGCAGCTCTGGCCCCTGGGACATGGAGTGGCCGCGACTAACGCGCCTGCAGACCGAGCGCGCCCGTGAGGTCCTCATGCGTCTGCAGCAGCATCGCGAAATGCAGCAGGAGATTCGTGAACTGGAGGAGCGTCTGCCGCCGCGCCGCGGCCTGCACCGGCTGCGCTATGCCAACCCGTGGATCGTCACGTGGACGCTCTTCGCCGCAACCATGGCCAGCAACGCCTGGCGTCTGTACGCGGCCGGCGTGTTCTGATCGTCCACAACCGGCATGTATGTCGCCACCATAGAGTGTGCCTATCTTGGCGCCGCAGTTTCGCCCTGCATGAAACCCACGAATGATGCCATGACCCGTACGATCGCACGACCTGACGAGCTCGATCTGGATTCCCCCGGACGCCGCGACTACTGGGTGGCCCTGGAGCACGACAGCACGTGGGGGGATCATCTCATGCCGCTGACTGTCATGGTCGGTCCCGAGGCCAGCCAGGGAGAGGGACTGGTCGCCTTCGGCTCGAATCACGGCAATGAATACGAGGGCCCGGTGGCGCTGAAACACCTGCTGGGTGAGATCGACATCGCCGATGTAGTCGGGCGTCTGATTCTCATCCCGGTGCTCAACCCCGCCGCGTTTGGTGGCGGCACGCGCGAAAGTGTCCGGCACGACGGCGTCAACCTGAACCGTGCCTTCGTCGAGGGCGCCGGCGTGACCCCCGCCCTGGCCGGCATCACCCACCGCATCGCCGCTTTCGTCCGCGCCTGTATCTGGCCCCGCGTCCACGTCGTCCAGGACATCCACGCTGGTGGCGCCGGCCACCGGTTTGCCCTGTGCACCAGCTTCCACGCGGTCGACGATGCGGAGCAGAGCCGCACCATCGAGGATACGGCCCGTTGGTACGGCACTCCCTTTGTGATGATCTACCAGGATGAGACGCCCGGGCTCCTGCCCAGCGAGGCGGAGCGCCTCGGGAAGATCACCGTCGGCACCGAGCTGGGATGGGGTGAGACGGTAAACCCCGCAGGCGTCCGGTACGCCAGGCACGGCATACGGGCCGCCGCCATACAGCACGGTCAGCTCGCCGGCGAGATCCAGCCTATGGGGCACCACGCCGACGGCACACAGAAGCTGGTGGCCATGGTCGAACGGGCCTGCTTCGTCTCAGCCCCTTTTCCCGGCCACTACGAACCGCTGATGGAATGCGGCGAGTATGTAGACAAAGGACACACAGTGGGCCTGCTTCACGACTTCTACCGCATCGACGACGACCCCTGGCCCGTGCGTGCCGGGGTGGGTGGCTACGTCCTGTGCCAGGCATCCCGCGCTCCCGTGCCTCAGGGACTGCACATCCTGGTCGTCGCACAGGAAGTGACTTCACCAGCCCGTTGAGCGGGCCGCGACCCGTTGGCTCGGCGGCAGGGGTGCGTCACTGATCACACATGGTCGACGCCAGCCGGCGTGTCTCCGCAGCCTGATCGGGATACGACAGCCGCTGCATGTGCTGGGCGATCAAGGTGTTGAGCCTGGCATAGTCGCAGTCCTTGCCTCTGACGTCCGCCTGGTGTTTCAGGACACTGAGTGCCGTAGCTGGCAGACTCAGGTCGATCAGGCTCACAGCGATCAACTCATGTAACACCAGGCCCCGACCCCACGGCAGACCCGTGTGGCTGCGGCTCAGTGAGGCGAGAAACCGGGCAAGGGTCCCGGAAGACGGGCTCTGCTGAGCTCCCTCGAACAGGCGCAGTGCGGTTTCGGCGTCACCGCCGCGCATGGCGGCCACACCGGCTTCGATGTCGGCATCGACGCTGAAGGGCTCACGACCGAGGTCATTGAGCCAACGGTCCCAGGCCGCGTCGGCCTGCTCGTCGGGACCACGACGAAAGAGCAGCACGGCCGGGTGGTCGAACCCCAGAAAGCTGTGTTCGGCACCGTCGTCGTCAAAGCGTACGCCCGCCAACTCGGGATAGACCTTGAACCGTTCCACCAGCCGATACCCGAGCGTCCCGGCAGTGAGGCGCCGATAGAAGGAGGTCACAACCGGAAGTGCCTCGGGGGCGGCCAACAGGTGCGTGAGCCGGTTGACATCGGTGATGGCCACATATTCGGCACGACCCAGACGGGACTCGATCAGGTCCGCCGTCGTGCGCCCCAGCAATTGGCCCCGCGCATAGAACAGCAGACCCGTCCAGAACTCCCGCACGTCGTACCGCTCGGTGTCGATGACCGGCCCCATAGGGAAGGCGCCGTGTTCGATGGCGATCCGCGACCCGGCGGGCACGTGAGCAGCGATCCATCGGCCGGCCTGAATCCGGCTGTCCTCCTGAGTCCAGACGCGCATGTAGGCCAGACCGTAGAACACGGAATGGGCCACGACGCCAGCCACGGCGAACCAGAGGACCCAGCGGCTGCGACCTGCACCGCAGTTCCACAGCCGCCGACACAGATCGGCTGCCAGGATCAGCAACGGGGGCACGATGGGCAGCAGGTAACGGACAGGTTTGACGAACAGCGGTGCCGCCGTGATCAGGTAGAGAGCCACCCACAACAGGAGCACCGCCCGGCGCCAGTGCAGACCACGAAATGCGGCCGGCAGAGCCACGGCGGCGGCCACGGTCAGGGGCCAGCCGAACGCCAGGGGCAGCAGGTGCGTCCACTGGTAGACGAGGGGCGTGGTGCCTGTGTACTGCAGGGTGTACAGCTGCGGGGTCGAGCCGCCCACGACGGTCAAGACGTGGGCGAAGTCGAGGGGCCCCCGCACGGACAGGACGCGCAAAGGGGATATCACCAGGTAGGGCTGCAGTATCGCCATGGTCACGACGAAGGCACCGCCGGCGGCCCACAGGCGGGGTTCGGTCAGGCCCCGTCGGATCGACGCCAGGCTCCACCCTCGACAGGTCACGTGGGCGGCAGCGAGAACGGGGAGGAGGAGCACGGCGTTGAGACGGACACTTGCCGACAGGCCGAGACAGACCCCGGCGACGATCGAGGCAAGCCAGGACCGGCGGGGTACGGAATACAGGATGGCCGCCAGGGATGCCGTCGTCAGCAGGCAGAACAGACTGTCGACGGTGTAGTAGTGGGCCTGCTGCACCGCGGTTGGGGCCACGGCCAGCAGCAACACCGAGAGGGCGGCGGTGGCCGGGGAGAAGACCTGCCGGGCGACGCCCCACGCGGCCGCAAGGCAGGCAACCGACAGAGCTGCTGACAGGATCTTGCCGACGCGATACACGTCGTCCGAGCCCGGCGTGATCTCACCGAACCAGGACAGCCCCGTCAGGGCGCCACGCAGCAGGTAGAAGGGGAGAGCTCCGTACATCGTGTACGGAGGGTGCAGCGGATCATCGAAAGCCAGAGCCCCGTCGACGACGGACCTTTCGTCCGGATGGAACGAGTAGAAGGTCTCGGCTCTGCCTTCCGATCCAGCCTGCGGCAGAACGAAATCCACGACATCGCGATCCAGTCCAGTCCAGCGCAGGGCCCCGCCCAGCAGCAGGAAGGCGACGACTGCCACGCGCCAGCCGCCGGCAAGGGCGGCACGACGTTCAGCCAGCCAATCCACCGAATGCACCCTCTACATGTCGGGACCTTGCCATGCAGAGCCATACTAGGCGAACCGATCGGCTCGGCAAGTCAGGTGTCAGCACTCACTCCGAGGGTCCTCTATCTTGTACCTGCCCTGCGTACCAGAAACCGATTGGAAGAACCATGCCACGGCATCGAGACATCAGGTGGATCGTTCTCCTGTTGCTGCTGTGTGGTCCTGTTGCCGCAGCCGATCCGGAGGCACCGACGCCTGATCAGGACTGGCAGGTGGGACTGCTGGCCGTAGCGGGACTGCTTGTCGTTCTCGGCACAGTCCTCGGCCGACGGTACTTGCTCAGTCGACGGGAGGCTGAACGGAGGCGGCTGCGACAGGAAGCCCGGTACCACGTGCGCGACGAAGTGTGGAAGATGCAGGATGCAACAGGGATCGACAACGTCATGCAGGCAGTGGGTGACAACCTGCGAGATATGGGCGTCACCTACTCCTTCTTTGGAGTCAATGTTATCGATCAGGACTCAGCAGACGACGTCACGATCTACACGATGGACAATGAGGGAGACTGGCATAGACGCCAGGTGATCCAGTCCCCGCTGATCCGTCAGTTCTGGCACCGTGGTGAGTTGGCTTACCGGCCTGATCTGAAAACCGCCGATCCGTATGGCGAGCTCCAGAGCGGCATCCTGACCAACCTCCGGTCGGTGGCGGACGCACCGTTCTCCCACGGTACGCTGGCCTTGTCCTCGTCTTCGCCGAGCGCGTTCACACGGCACGACCTGGAGGTACTGCAGGAGCTGGCGCATGTGTTGTCGGAGGGATTCCGTCGCATGGAGGACCTTCAAGCCCTGGAGAATCGTCGCGACGAGCTCGAGACGTCCGAAAAGCAGCTGAGTTCGATGGAGCGCGTGCGCCGCATCATCTCGGAATTGGAGGACGACCGTGATCCGGCCGAACTGGTGGTCGCAGTACGCGAGTGCCTCGTCGACCTCGGCGTACCATTCGACGCCTGCGGTGTGAATGTGATCGAGTCGCAATCTCCCCCGCTCGTGATGGTGTACGAGGCCGAAGGGGATCAGGCCGGCGTACCGGTCACGGAGAACGACAGCCGGGCGGCTGCCGCCCTGATCGGTTTCTGGACGAACCAGAAGGTCGTCTACCGCCGCGATCTGCTGGCCGACGATCCATTCGAAGACCTGTTGGTGATCGAGGGGCGAGGCACAACCCGGCCGCCGCGGTCTATCCTGGATGTACCGTTCTCGCAGGGAACGCTGGCGGTCAACAGCCGCGAGCCCGACGCTTTCTCCGCTGACGACGTGGACAACATGAAGATGCTGGCCGGCCTGCTTTCCGACGGGTTCCGTCGCCTCGCTGATCTGCAGGCACTGCAAGCCAGAACCGAAGCCGAAAAGAAGGCCCGGCAGGAGGCGGAGGCTGCCAACCGTGCCAAGAGCCTTTTCCTGGCCAACATGAGCCACGAGATCCGGACCCCGATGAATGCGATCCTGGGCTACGCCCAGATCCTTTCCTCTGACCCGGAGATCGTCGGCGAGCAGAAGAATGCGGCGGAGACGATCGAAGCCAGTGGTCGCCACCTGCTGGGGCTGATCAACGATGTCCTGGACATTTCCAAGATCGAAGCCGGACGGGAGGAACTGAATCCGGGAGACTTCGACCTGCAGGCCATGGTCGGCGTTGTGGCCTCCATGTTCGAGCTGCGCTGCCGCGAGAAGCAGTTGCGCTGGCACCTGGAGGATGAGTTGCTGCCCGGAAGCGTGAGGGGGGATGAGCGGAAGCTGCGACAGGTGCTGATCAACCTGCTGGGCAACGCCGTCAAGTTCACTACCGAGGGGCAGGTATCGCTGCGCGCCGCGCCCATGGATGGCGACCGGTATCGTTTTGAGGTCTCTGACACGGGACCGGGAGTCGCCAGGGATCGTCACGACGTGATCTTCGATCTGTTTCATCAGGAGGCCGAGGGAACTCGTCAGGGCGGTACGGGTCTCGGCCTCCCCATATCCCGGTCTTACGTGGAACTCATGGGCGGGGAGTTGGTCCTGGACTCGGTTCCGGGGGCCGGCGCCCGGTTTTCCTTCGAGCTTCCCCTTCCCGTCAGCCAGGTCTCGACCGCTGTGGACAGCAAAGACTGGTCTCTTGTCCAGCGTCTGGTACCCGGGCAGTCAGTGGCTGCCCTGGTCGTCGACGACACGGCGACGAACCGCGACCTGCTGGCGCATATCCTGAGGCGGATCGGCGTGACGGTGGAAACCGCGGGCAGCGGCGCCGAAGCGCTGACGCGCGTGGCCGGCAGGATCCCCGACATCGTCTTCATGGATGTCCGCATGCCGGAAATGGACGGCGTCGAGACGCGTCGCCGACTCGTCAACACACACGGCCGGCAGGCGATGAAGATGATCGCCGTCAGCGCTTCGGTACTCGAGCACGAGCGCCAGCAATTCATGCGCGAGGGCTTCGAGGCTTTCATCGACAAGCCCCTGGGTTTCGAGCAGGTGTGCGCCTGCCTGGATCAGCAGTTGGGTGTGGGCTTCGAATTCGGCCAACGGCAGGAGGCAGAACCGAAGGGTGCGTCCCGGGGATGGGAGGGCCTGGTGCTGCCCCCGGGAGTGTCCGACGGCCTCCGGCGCGCGGCGAGAAGTCACAGCATCACCGATCTGAAGGAACAGATCGCGGCTCTCGAGACCGATACCGACCTGGGTGATCGCGGGCGGATGCTCGTGGCCCATCTGCGCGATCTGAGCCGCCAGTTCGATCTTGACGGCATCGTGCGCCTCGTGGACTCCCTGGGTGAGCAAGCCGGTGCGCCGGGGGAGAGCGCCGACTGAGGCGTGACAGGCGGTTGCGTTTCGCCTTATTTGAGGAGCGTGGCTCTCTCCTATTCACAGATCCGGACGTTGGGCAAGCGGCTCAAGACCGAACTCCTCGCTATCTATCTGGCGACCCAGGACCCTCGGGTGCCCCTGCTGCCGCGCCTGCTGGCGATCTGTGTCGTGGCCTACGCCGCCAGTCCCATCGATCTGATCCCCGATTTTGTCCCCATCCTCGGTTACCTGGACGACGTCATCCTGGTACCCCTCGGCATCATTCTCGTTCTGCGGCTGATTCCGGCCAACGTCATGGCCGACTGTCGCGAAGACGCAGTCGACAGGGACTTCGTCATCCCGGGTGCAGGCGTTGCGGCGGGACTGGTGATCTGCCTGTGGCTCGCCCTGGCCGTGCTGTTCGCCCTCGAAGTGTGGCCCGGGTCACCCGACCCCGAAAACACCCCCTGAGTCCCGATCCGGTCGGCCCGGCGCCGGACTGGCCCGGTATCTCCCGTGCTGTGGGTGACAGTTTCTCAGAAAGGCTGTAATGCTGCCCAGAGAGCGTGTAGTCGAGGTCATCGAGGGCCGATCGCCCGATCGTACACCGGTCTATGGCTGGGTCCGGGCCAACCTCGGCAAGCAGCTGATCGAGGCCTTCGGCTCCGTCGAGGCTTTCGAGGATCGCTATGAGTTCGACTACGCCCACATCTTCGGCGGGCCCGCCTGTTATCCGGCCGGTGCTCTCGAGGAACTGCGCTCCGGCTCGGGGGGCGCCATCGATCCGCGCACCTTGCTGGACATACCAATGTCAGACCCGAGTGAGCAGACGGCGTACGCCGGCGTCGTCGAAGCCCTGCGGCACTACAAGGAGTCCCGCGGGCGCTTCACCTACGTGCAGACGCCGGGCATCTTCGAGAGCAACAACGGTCCTTTCGGCATCGAGAATCACCTGATGTATCTCGGCCTCTATGAGGGAGACCTGCACGAGGTCTATGCCCGCCAGGCCGAGTGGAACAAGTCGTTCGCCCACAACTGCATCGATCTGGGGGTGGACATGGTCCACATCTCCGATGACTGGGGTGCCCAGGACGCGCTGATGTTCAGCCCGCAGACGTGGTGGGATCTGGTGTATCCATATCACAAGATCACCTGTGACGCGGTGAAGGGCAGGGAGGCTTTTCTCAGCCTGCACACAGACGGCAACGTGATGCAGGTCCTGGATGGGATCATCAAACTCGGGTTCGACGTGCTGCACCCGTATCAGGAGTCGGCAGGCATGGACCTGGCCGAGTACAACGAGAAGTACAGAGGGTCCTTCATCGCCATGGGTGGCCTCGACGTGCAGACGACGATCGGCTTCGGCGACTACGACAGACTGCGCCGCGAGATCGAGCGTGTCCTCGGCATGTTCGCCGATGGCGGGTTGCTCTACTGCACCACCCACTTCGTGCAGGATCACTGCACCGTCGATGAACTCACCTTCGCCTATGACCTGATCCACGAGCTGGTTCGACGGCCTGGCGGGGAGTGAGCGGTCAGGTGCGATGAATTCGCGGGAGGCAGTACTGGCCGCCATGCGCCGCCAGCCGGTGGATCGCGTACCCACCGATATCTGGGCCACGGCGGAGGTCTGGCAGAAACTGCGCGACCACTTCGGCGACGATGCCGACATCCGGTCCGAGCTGCAGATCGACGGCATGGCCAGCGTCGGTCCCGACTATGTCGGTCCGGCCTTGCCCGAGATGCCGGCAGGAGAAAGTGTCGACTACTGGGGAATGCGCCGTCGACAGGTCGCTCACGAAGGCGGCGCCTACAACGAACAGTACTTCCACCCCCTTGCCGAGGCCCGCAGCGTCGATGATCTCGACGCCTACCTCTGGCCACGCCCCGAGTGGTTCGACTACTCCCGCATGCGTGAGCGGGCGTTGGAGGCGCGCAAGGTCAACGCCGTACAATGCGGTTACATGGCACCGTTCTACTACCACAATCTGCTTCGCGGCCTCGAACAGTCGCTGCTGGATCCCCTCACCGACGAGACTTTCACACACGAGTTCCTGACGCGTCTGAGCGACTGCTTCTACGACCACCACCGCCGGATGTTCGAGGCCTGCCGGGGGCTCATCGACATCGCCCAGGTGACCGATGACCTGGGCAGCCAGACCGGTCCGCTCATCGGCATGGATCTCTACCGCGAGTTCTATGCGCCCCACCACCACCGGTTCATCGAGCTGTGCCACGAGTTCGACATCGCTGTCATGCACCATGATGACGGCAGCTGTCGACTCTTCCTGCCGCTGCTGATCGACATGGGCATCGACATGCTGAACCCGGTTCAATGGGTCTGCCCCGGTATGGACATGGTCGAGCTCAAGGCGGAGTTCGGTGATCGTATCAGCTTCCATGGCGCCGTGGAGAACCAGCGGATTCTGCCCTTCGGTACCGTGCAACAGGTGCGCGACGAGGTCAGGCACTGCATCGACTCGCTGGCCAGCGATGGCACCGGCTACATTCTGGCTCCCTGTCACAACCTCCAGGTCAACACGCCGGTGGAGAACATCATCGCCATGTACGACGAGGCAGCGACCTACGGGAGGACGTAGCTCCAAGTCGCGTGGCTCGGCTTCAGGCATTGTCACATATTACCCTCATGTTGGCACCCAATCCCCCCACCAACCGGCGCCTGGCGTCGCTTGCTGTGGTCCTGGCCGTCGTCTTGGCCAATGTGGTTCCGCAAGAGGCCAGGGCGCACAACGGTGCCGTTGCCCTGGCTCTGCCAATCGACGAGATCGTCATAGACGGCCATCTGGGCGACTGGCCCGATTCTCTACCCACATATCCTATTGCGCTACCGGAGTACGGCGAGCGGCCGACGGACGGCGCCGATCTTGCGGCTCAATTCCGTGTCGGTTTCTCGCAATCTCCTCCGGCGCTCTACCTGGCCCTGGAAGCCAGCGACGAATCTGTCGTCATCGACAACAGTCCGGCACGAGACTGGATGACAGAAGACGGTTGCGAGATTTACATCGATCTGGGACACGATGATGCCAGCATCGCTACTCAGTACGCCGTGCGTGGCGCTGGCTCAGAGCAGCAACGACATCAGGATTCCGACGCGCCGACCAGAGTGGCCTGGACACGGACCAGCGGCGTTCACATCTACGAGTGGCGCTTCGATCTCAGCCAGGACGACCTGCCTTCTGCGGCAGGGGCGAGGATTCTGAGCCTGGATGTCGTCATCAGCGATCGTGATGCCGACGGTTCGTTCTCGTGGGTATCCTGGGGCGCCAGAACCGGCAAGGCCGGCGACGCCGACCGACGAGGGGATGTGGCTCTGATCTCGGCGTCTCACACCCTCGCCACGGTCCATGGACGAGTCGGCTGGGCCAAGGGCCCGGCGTTGCCAGGGGCGCTGCTGCAGGTTCGATCGAGGGACGATTCGTCAGTCGTTATCCGCGCCAGGACCGACCCGTCCGGTCACTTCAGCATGGCTCTGCCGGCAGGCGCGTATGACATTCTGCCAGACGCCGCTGACAAGCTCCAGCGTCAGCAGATCCAGCTGACTTCCGGGGAGGATCTGCTGCTCGATTTCGCCCTCTTCCCCGGCGGCGGCGACCGGCGCATCGCCGGCGCCGGCAGCTGGCACCGGGCAGGCCTGGGCCTCTCCGGACCTGGTTGGCAGGTTCTGGGAGTCATGGACGGGCTCGCCGGTGATTCGGTGCGTGACATCGTCCAGGACGAGAAAGGCAATCTCTGGCTCGGTACTTCCACCGGACTGAGCCGCTATGACGGGCACGTCTTCCGCAACTATACCAGTCGCGATGGACTACCTGAGGGCGAGATCGCCGCTCTGGCACTGGCCATAGACGGCGGTCTCTGGATTGGATCCGCGAATGGACTCAGTCGTTTCGACGGCAAGGCGTTCACAAACTATGGCCCGCGTGACGGTCTGCCTGCCGGCAGTGTTCTCAGTCTGCATTTCGACCATCACGGGGAACTGTGGATCGGCCTGGATCGAGGTCTGTATCGCTTCGACGGGCGTTTCTTCCACAGCCACGACGGCTTTGAGGGAGCCCCCCGAACCTGGGTGGAGGCTATCGTTGCCGATGCTGATACGCTGTGGCTGACGACCCTTGCGGACGGACTCGTACGCTTCGACGGAGAGCGGTTCACGACCTTCACAACAGCTGACGGCCTGCCGAGCAATCAGATCCGTGCCCTGCACCTCGGGACACAGGGCCTGATGGTCGGTACTGATGCCGGACTGGCCTATCGCCGCGGTGCCGGCTTCGTGGCAGCTGAGTTCAACGAACAACTGCCGCACCGCGTCATAGACCGGATCTTCCAGACTGGTGATGGTCAGATATGGGTCGGTGTCCGTTCAGGCCTGGCCGGCCTGGCCACGGTGGCCAGCGGCGAGGTGTACCGCTTCGATGGACGTCGATTGATGCAGATCCCCGGACACGAGACGATCGGCGGGGATGCGGTGTACTGCCTGTTCGAAGATCGAGAGGCCAACGTCTGGGCAGGCACGACGACATCCCTGGTGAGGTACACGTCCGGTGGCTTCCGTTACTTCGGTCGGGCCCAGGGACTTCCCAGCGACGATGTCTGGGGGCTGCTGGAAGATCGTCACGGGCATGTATGGATGGCGACGGACACGGGACTGGGGCGCTTCGACGGAGACACTCTGCACACGTACACCACAGCCGATGGTCTGCCGCCCTTCCCACTGCGCGATCTGGCCGAAGATGACGAGGGCAGTCTGTGGATTGCCACCACCGGCGGTGGTGTCGTGCGCTACGACGGTGAACGGTTTGAGGTACTGACCACTGCCGATGGTTTGGCTCACAATCGGGTCAGTCGTGTGCTCGCCAGCCAGGAAGGCGGCGTCTGGTTCAGCACAGACGGGGGCGGCCTCAGTCGCTTTCAGGATGGCCACTTCACGACGACGAATACGCTCAACGGCCTACCGAACGATGCGGTGGGATTCCTCGCCGAAGATGGCGACGGGCGGTTGTGGTTCACCTCGTACTTGCAGGGGGTCGTGCACCACGACGGCCAGCGGTACCGCCATCTCACGGTGGCCGACGGTCTGCCCCACAACGACGTCGTGACCATGCTGTTCGACAGCGACTGGAATCTGTGGCTGGGTACACCCTCAGGCCTGAGCCGCTACGCCGACGGCGAGGTTGTCACCTACAATGCCAACAACGGGCTGATGCATAACTTCGTCGATGCCCTGTACGAAGATCGGCGGGGACACCTCTGGATCGCGAGTGCCGGCGGAATCTCGCGCTTTACCGACGGCATCTTCCAGACCCTACTCCAGCGTGATGGACTGGCCGGCAATCGCATCTCCGATCTGATGCAGGATCGACAGGGCAATATGTGGATCGCCACATGGGGCGATGGGGTGACGCGGTTTCGCCCGTCTCAGGCGCCGCCACGAATTCGAATCGTCGACGTCGTGGCCGACAGGCGCTACGGTCCCACCGAGACGGTCCATCTGCCCTCGCCGCAACCGCTGGTCCGCTTTCTCGTGCGTGCAATCAGCTTCAAGACCCGGCCGGAGGCGATGCTGTACCGTCATCGCCTCCGAGGGCACGACGAGCACTGGACAGTTACCGATCGGGAGCGCATCGAATACGCGAATCTGCCGGTCGGTGACTATGTCTTCGAAGTCGAGGCCATCGATCGTGACCTCGACGTTTCCACCGCACCCGCGCGTGTCTCCCTCATCGTTCATGTGCCCTATCTCCAATGGTCTCTCTATGGGGGTCTGGCGGTGGCGTTGTTGGCCCTGGTCTTCAGCGGCGGCCAGGTCGTGCGTCGCAACCGGGCACTGGCGGCCGAGATCGCCTTGCGGGAGCAAGGCGAAAGCCGGCGGCGGGCCGTGCAACGTCTGCGTGACGCCATCTGGTCTCTCGATATGAACGCCGATCTGCAGGCCTTGCTGCCGACTCTGCGCCAGAGCCTCAACGATCTGCAGATCCCCTATGATGCCTGTGGTCTGAACACGGTCGACACGAGTACGGATCCACCGACGGTCATCATCCGCGCCCTGAACGACAGTGGTGTCGAGGAACGTCCAGGCAACGATCCGAACTCACGACTGATTCTCGGATTCTGGGAGAGGCAGCAACCGGCCTACCGGGAGGATCTGCTGGCGGCGGACCCCAACGACGAGCGTCAGGACCGACAACAGGACTACGGTCGTGTGGTCCGCTCGATACTGGACGTCCCCTTCGAGTTCGGCACCCTGGCCGTCAACAGCCACACGCCGCGGGCCTTCTCAACGTGGGATATCGAGAGTATGCAACTGCTCGGCGAAGTCCTCAACGAGGGCTTTCATCGTCTGCAGGATCTGCGCGCCGTCGTTGAAAGAGAAGAGCAGTTCCGGACATTCTTTGAGATCGGCATCGTCGGCATGGCCTTCACCTCCACGAAGAAGGGCTGGTTGGCGGCCAATGATTACCTGTGCGAGATGTTGGGATACCCCTGGGAGGAGTTGCGCATCAAGGACTGGGTGGAGATCACCTATCCGGAAGATCTGGCAGCTGATGTGGCCCAGTTCGAGCGGGTCGTCGAGGGCGAGATCGAGGGGTACTCGATCGACAAGCGGTTCATCCGCAAAGATGGACGCGTCATCGACACCATCATGTCCTTCCGCGGCATCCGAGATGATAGCGGCGAGCTGGAACATGGCCTCGCCATCGTGCAGGACATCTCCGAGCGGAAAGCGCGGCAGAACAGAGAAGGCGCATTGCAGGATATGCGGCGGAAGATCTGGTCGCTGAACAGCACGAGCCAGGTGCAGGACATTCTGCTGGCGCTGGAACAGGTGCTGGCTACCATCGGTGTGCCGCACAGGGTCTGTGGCGTGAACCTGGTCGTCCGAGATGATGACGATCCTCAGGTGACATACCACAACCTCATCGAGGGATCGGGGTGGTCCACCGGGACGTTCGGATCGGGGGCCGCTCGGATTGTGGCCAGGTTCCGTCGAGACGGGAAAACCGTGTACCGACCGGACCTCGAAGTCGAGGATACCTTCAACGATAGACGCGTCGGTTCCGACGAACCCGATGACAGGTCGCATCCGGACGTGGCCGCCGAAGCCAGCACGCAACGCCGCGCTATCATCGATGTACCCTTCAGCCATGGGACCCTGGCATTCAACAGTCCGGTGGCCAACGCCTTCGATGACTACGTCGACGAGTTGAAGGAGATCGCCACCGTGCTCTCCGAGGCCTTCCGCCGCCTCGACGACCTGCAGACGCTGAGGGACCGTACCGAACTTGCCGAAGCGGCACGCAACGAAGCCGAAGCCGCGAACCGGTCGAAGAGCCAGTTCCTTGCCAACATGTCACATGAAATCCGCACGCCGATGAACGCCATACTCGGCTTCTCGGAGATCCTGGCCGGGCTGATTCAGTCCGGCCAGCAGAAGCGCTACCTCGACTCGATCCAGTCCTCTGGAAAGTCGTTGCTCGGACTGATCAATGACATCCTCGATCTGTCCAAGGTCGAGGCGGGCAAGCTGGACATGGACTATCGCCCTTTCAACTCCAGATCTGTATTCAACGACATGGCGCAGATCTTTGCGCAGAAAGTACAGGAGAAGGGCATCGAATTCGTCGTCGACATCGACGATGAACTGCCGCGGGCGCTGGTGCTTGACGAGATTCGTCTCCGCCAGGTGTTGATCAATCTCATCGGCAATGCCGTCAAGTTCACCGATGACGGAACAGTACGACTGGAGGCTCACGACGAACCCGTCGGCGACGGTACCGACGGCCGGACCGATCTCGTCTTCAGCATCGAGGACAGCGGCATCGGAATCCCCGAGGATCAGCAGGGCAAGATCTTCGACGCATTCGAGCAGACAGCGGGACAGAGCAATGCGGAGTACGGAGGAACGGGCCTCGGTCTGGCGATCACACGCAGGCTGGTGGAGATGATGAATGGCGAGATTGCTGTCGACAGCCAACCCGGCACGGGCAGTATCTTCCGGGTTCGTCTACGGGACGTTCGGGTCGTCTCTCTCGATGAAGTGGCAGCGTCGACGGAGGAGGATGTGAGCGGCGTCGTCTTCGAGCCGGCCACGATCCTCGTTGTCGATGACATCGAGGCCAACCGTCAGGTCGTGCAGGCCTACCTCGATGCCTTCGGCTTCTCGGTGCTTGAGGCGGCCGATGGACAAGAGGCGATCGAGGTCACGCGCTCCCATCGCCCCGACCTGATCCTGATGGACATCCGCATGCCGGTTCTCGATGGCGAAGAGGCAACGCGGCGGTTGAAGGCAGACGCCGAGCTGCGTCAGATTCCCATTGTGGCGCTGACCGCGTCGGCCATGACCGATGATGAAGACGCCCTGGGAGATCTGTGTGACGGATATCTGTCCAAACCCGTCAGCCGCAGCAAGCTGGTGGCGGAGCTGATGCGCCATCTGCCGTTCACGCGTCCGGATGGGGCACCGCTGGAGCCAGAGGGACCGGTCTCCGAGCCGCCAGCTGAGCTTGGTGTCGAGGTTCTGGCACGGCTGCCCGAACTGGTTCAGCTGGCCGACGATGAGCTGCTGGCCGAAGCAGAGCGACTGACGCAGGACATGCTGCTGACGGAGATCGAGACTTTCACTGCCCGAGTGCGCCAACTCGCGGAAGAATACGGCTACCCACCTCTGAGCCAGTGGGCAGAGCGAGCCACCGAGGAGGTCACGTTGTTCGATCTCAACAGCCTGCCGACGACATTGCAGTCCTTTGCCAAGGTCGTTGACGCCATGCGAGCGCGAGTCAGCGGCGGTGCGGATGAAGACGGGTTTTAGCTAAGTGTACCTCCCAGGGCGAGTAATCCACTACACAACCACCGAGGATCCCAATGACCTACAAGCTCCGAGCCGTACCAGGATTCGAATCGAATACCCCCGGGATCCAGCTTGCTGCCCAGACCAGTGACGCCGCCACCGACGACGATCTGCAGTTCATGCAGCAGCTCGGGATCGAGTGGATGATGGTGTCGGTACCGGACGACGAGAATCAGAACGCTGACTACTACCGGCAGCTGAAGGCGCGCTTCGGCGAATACGGCCTGCAGATCTATCGCATCGGCAACCACAGCGTGCACAACATCCCCGAGGTGACACTCAATCTCCCCGGTCGGGACGAGAAGGTGGAAGAGTTCGCCACCTTCATCCGTCATCTCGGCGCTGCGGGGATCCCCTACAACACGTACGCCCACATGGGCAATGGGATCTGGAGCACGGGCAGTACCACACGTCGCGGTGGCATGGAGGCACGTACCCTCGACATCAGCAATGCGAAAGGGAACTGGATCGGCAGGACGTTTGAGGGAGAACTGACCCACGGACGGGAGTACTCCGAAGACGAACTGTGGGAGAACTACGAATACATGATCAGAAAGATCGCCCCTGTCGCCGAAGAGGCCGGCGTCTATATCGGCATTCATCCCGACGACCCGCCCGTCTACGCACTCGGTGGGATTCCAAGATGCATCTTCGGCACATTCGAGGGGTACAAACGCGCCATCGACATCGCCGACAGCCCGAACATCGGCGTCTGTCTGTGCATCGGCTGCTGGCTGGAGGGGGGTGAGGAGGGCATGGGTATCGACGTGCCCGGAGCGATCCGCTACTTCGCCGAGCGCCGGAAGCTTTTCAAGGTCCACTTCCGCAACGTCACCAATCCCATGCCGGAGCCGTGGACGGAGACACTGATGGATGACGGCTACATGGACATGCACGTCGTTATGCAGACGCTGCGTGAAGTCGGCTACGACGGGGCCATTATTCCCGATCACATCCCCAGCCTGCTGGGGGGGCCTCGTGCCGGGACGGCCTATTCGATCGCCTACATGCGCGCCCTGGTGCAGGCGGTGAACAACGAGGCGGGCGGGCCTAGGCCAACGAATACTCCCTGAAGGCCTGTATGTGATCCGAGATCTGCGGCTCGACGTCGCGGATGGCGGCAATGTGCCCGCGGACGTTTTCGATGGTCTTCCCCAGATCGAGGCAATCCTTGTACGTGCCTTCGATATGCGTGTGAGCCTGTGAGAACATGGCGCGGAAGTCCTCCAGATCACTCCAGGAGGCTGCCTCCTTCTCGCCGGCGAACTGCACGAACCGCAACAGCTTGTTGTTTCGCACGAGGGTCTGTATCTGCTTTTCCAGGCCGCCAAAGTGGGCATCGGTCACCGACAGACTGTCGAATATGGCGGCGGTCCGGAGGCCCATCGTCTGCAGCAGTGTCTGCAGGCTTTCCTGAAGCAAAGTGCCATCTCCGGTTGTCGACGAGGACAGCATCTGGCCGATGAACTGCCGGCCGATCTCGCTCTGCAGTTTGGTCGCCGCCACATCGAAGATCAACTGGCTCAGGGCACTGACGATCTCCCCCGTCTGCTGCGACAGGCCGACGATCGTATCCTCGACCTTCATCGAGCTGGCGCCCAGTGACTTCGACACGGTCTGCAGGGATGCACCACGGGGGCCGAGGCCGCTTGAGGCGATGGAGGCATTGAGGGCCAACAGGCGAATATCGTCTGCCGTTTCCAGCACACTCGCGGACTTCTCTGACAGCTGCTCGTTCATGGTTCGGAACTCTTCGAGCCGGTGGAACAAAGTCTGCAGGTCCTCATCCAGCTGTCGGCAGTGGTTCAGCAGCTGGGGCAGGCCGTCGACCGCGTCCTGATGGTCCGTTTCCGTATCGTCGGCAGGCTCCAGCTGATCGTGCCGACTCGTGATCTCCGCCACCAGGGCCTGCTGCATGAAGTCATTGTAGTCCTTGAAGCCGCGAGCCAGCAGTTCTTCGAGCAGCTTGGCTGTGGTCGCCTCGATCGCCTCGCGGCGACGCTTGGGTTCGGTCTCGATCTGCCGTTCGAGCTGCAACAACTCGCTGTACAGCGTTCGCACCACGCCCAGGATGGGACTCGTCGGTTTGAGGCGTACCGACAGGTAACCACCATCGCAGGGCATGACCACGGCCAGGACCCAGTAGTAGCGGCCATCTTTGGCCAGGTTCTTCACGTAGGCGGCGATCGTACCTCCCGCCTGTATGGTGTCCCACAGCAGCTGGAACACCGCCCGAGGCATATCCGGGTGGCGGATGATGCTGTGCGGCGCCCCGAACAGCTCCTCCTCGGAATACCCCGAGATCCGGGTGAAGACACCGTTGCCGTGACAGACGATTCCCTTGGCATCGGTTGTCGAGAAGAACAACTCCTCGACGCGGAACTCACGCTCCGTGTTGAGGACTTCGACGGTGCCTTTGGCCATGCTCTTCCTGTCTCCATGTCTCTGGTTAGTTCGTACAGACCCCGGAATCTCTAGTATCGGCAATTTCGTTCCCGAGGTGACCCCAATCGGTCGAGCGCACGCTCTGCCGGATCCTGGCATCGTTCAGCGAGGCTTCGGTCACCGGAAACTGCAACAGCAGAAATCGAGAACAGCAGAAAGCGAGCCAGCGTGACAGGCTCGGTCAATTTCGATGGTCTCAGGGGGTGCCGACCCTTACCGGCGGGCAACCCCGGAAGACTGTGCGCCCAGGCGCGCAGCAGTGTGCGGGATCGCACACCGACACGTCGTGGGGCTGTCAGGACAAATACGGGCCGCCATTTCCAGGTATTGTTGCAGCCGCCGGGACACGATCCGTGATAGGGATCATGTGAGTCGCGCCATCGTCGCGCCTCGTTTACTTTTACCCG
>PBSR01000134.1 GCA_002726335.1 Gemmatimonadaceae bacterium | reverse complement strand
GGCAGCTGAGGTACCAGAGCATAGTCCTGATGCACCAGCGTTGCCCGGTCCTGCTGCAGTTCGTAGAGCTTGCGCAACAGTGTCGTCTTGCCGGCGCCGCTGGGACCGATGATGACGACCTTCTCACCCTCATCGATCGCCAGGTTGATGTCCTGGAGTACCGCCACCCCCGCGTAGGAGACGCTGATGCCGTTCAGGTCATACATCGGCAGGCACTACTGGCGAAACACTCCGATGACCTTGCCCGTCTCCAGGATGGGACGGTAGAGCGAGTCGGCGGCGGCGATGAATCGCTGGCGCGGAAAGGAGTCCAGCAGTGTCCGGTCGTCGAGGTCGAGCAGTGCCTGCTGAACCCGTTCCGCGAAACCTTCGCCGTAGCGCTCGTTCACGCCGGCGCGGATCGTCCAGTTGTAGTCCGGGTAACTCGGCGTACGCCAGATGATGCGGACCCTGGAAGTGTCGACCTTGCCCGCGGCCAGCTCGTTCTCCCAGACCTTGTAGTTGAGGGCACCCACCTGGTAGCTGCCGGACTGGACGAGAGCCAGCGTCTTGGAATGGTCGCCACTGAAACCGACACGCTTGAAGACCTCGTCCGGACCTTTCCCGAAGTGCTGCCGGATGAAGTACTCCGGCATCAGGCGCCCGGATGTCGAGCCTTTCGATCCGAAGGTGAACGTCTTGCCGGCGATCCCGTCGGGGAAGCTGTCACTCTCGGTCAGGCCCGTGCTGTGATGGGCGACGAAGTACGTGACGAACTGCAGGTCCTCCTCGCCCTGGGCGATGGCGTGTGAGCCAGGTACTGCGAGTCGCGCCTTCACTCCGGACAACCCGCCGAACCAGGCCAGCTGCACCTCGGAGTTCTTGAAGGCGGCTACGGAGGCGGCGTAGGACTTTACGGGGACGTATTCGACGGGAACACCCAGGGTCCGGGTGAGATAGTCGGCGACCTTGCCGAATCTCTCCAGCAGGCGTGCCGTGTCCTCGTCGGGAATGGCGGTGAAGCGTAGATGCTCCTCTGCATCGGCGGCGGTCAGTCCAAGCAGACAGAGAACTACCACGAGGAATCGAGTCACTGATGGCTCCTGAGACGTTTATTTGATGATGAGGTGATGTGGTTCGCTGAACTGGGAGACACGTCCCACGACGCAGGCATGCTCCACACCCGCTTCGACCAGGGCGGCCAACGCGGTCTCGATCTGGTCTTCCGGCAGGGCTGCCAGCAAGCCGCCGCTCGTCTGCGGATCCACCAGCAGCTCCTGCTGCGATTCATTGGCGGCGCCAAAGTCCGTGGCGTACTGGATGTTCTGGCGATTCACACCGTTGACACCCGTCGACACGCCGCGCTCGTACATCTCGAGGGCCTCCGCCATCACCGGCACGCTGCCCATGGCGATCTCGAGGGTGACGTCCGACCCGGTGGCCATCTCGTAGGCATGGCCGCCGAGACCGAAACCGGTCACGTCCGTAGCGGCATGCACCTCGAACCTCTGCAGTACTTCGGAGGCCGTCTTGTTGAGCCTTGTGATCATGTCCACGCAGGCTGCCAGTGCCTCCTCGGAGACCCACTTCTTCAGATTGGCGTTGAACAGTACACCACTGCCGATGGGCTTGGTCAGGATGAGGACATCCCCGGGTTGCGCGCCGGAATTGCGCCAGTAGCGGTCGGGGTGCACGATCCCGGTGACGGAAAGACCGAACTTGGGCTCGTCGTCATCCGTCGTGTGCCCCCCTGCCAGCACCGCGCCGGCCTCGGTAATCTTCGTCAGAGCGCCTTCGACGATGCCGGCCAGCACCTCCGGTCCCAGCTCGCCCGCCGGGAAGCCGACGAGATTCAGACACGCGATCGGTCGACCTCCCATGGCGAAGACATCGCTGAGGGAATTGGCCGCGGCGATCTGACCGAAGAGAAAGGGATCGTCCACCGGCGGCGTGATGAAGTCCGCCGTGAGCACGAGAGCCCGCTCGTCATCCAGACGGTACACAGCCGCATCGTCACTCGTCTCGAAGCCGACGAGCAGGTTGGGATCCAGGTTGCGGGGCAACCCCGCCAGTAACTTTCCGAGCCCGACCGGACTCACCTTCGCGGCTCAACCGCAGGTCTTGGCGAGGCTCGTCAGGGTCTTGTCTTTTGAGAACAGTGCCATGCCGACGAACCTACTTGAGCGACCACCCTCGGGCAATCCCCATGCACGAAAGCTCCGCCTTGCCCGGCCGCGGTTCCGTGGCTATCCTGCGATCCTCATGCCCACTCCCGTCGACCCGTCATGAGAATCCTCATCGTCACTCCCGCCGCGCCGAAGTCTCGCGCCGGCAATCGCATGACCGCCCTGCACTGGTCACGGCTGCTGCGCGACGTCGGTCACCAGGTGGCCATCGCCCAGCGCTTCGACCGCCAGCGCTGCGACGCTCTCATCGCCCTGCACGCCCGGCGCAGCCACGACTCGGTGGCCCGGTTCCACCGACTGCGCCCCGAGTCACCCCTGATCCTCGCCCTCACCGGTACCGACCTCTATGGGGATATCCACCACGACGAGAGCGCCCAACAGTCGCTGGAGCTGGCCGACCGTTTCATCGTGTTGCAGCAGGCGGGACTGGACGAGCTGCCGGCGCGATTCCGCCGGCGGACACATGTCATCGTACAGTCGGCGCGACCGCCACGGGGATCGCCTCCCCCGACGCGCCGCGGGTGTTTCGAAGTCTGTGTGGTCGGCCACCTGCGGGACGTGAAGGACCCCTTCCGCGCCGCCGAGGCGGCCCGCCTGTTGCCGACAGAATCGGCGGTCAGGATCCTGCATGCCGGGGGGGCGCTGTCGTCGGAGATGGAGACACGGGCTCGCCGTGAGGCGCGGGACAATCCGCGCTACCAGTGGCTGGGCAACCTGCCCCACGGCCAGGCCCTGCGCCTCATCGCCCGAAGCCGGGCTATGGTGCTCTCGTCGCAGATGGAAGGAGGCGCCAACGTCGTGTGCGAGGCCATGGCCTGCGGTACGCCGGTGATCTCGTCCCGCATCTCCGGCACGATCGGTCTGCTGGGCGCCGACTATCCGGGATACTTCCCATTCGGCGACACGACGGCCCTGGCCGATCTTCTGACCCGCTGCGAGAACCGGCCTGAATTCCTCGAATCGCTGTTGACGGGGGTACGCCGCCGTGCCCACCTCGTGGATCCGGACACCGAGCGGACCGCCCTCGTCGACCTGCTGACACAAGTCGCCTGAGGCGGTCTCGCTCTGCCCCATCGGCCCGAGATCACCCGGCACCGTGGGGGTCGGTTCGGCCACGGTCGGTCAGGCCGGCTCGCCCTGTGTCTGTAGCTGCGCCACGCCGGCCGCCATCGACGGCGCCGGATAACACAGGTTGATGTGACTGATGCGATCGTCCCAGGCCACCTCGAAGCGCACGTGGAACATGGGATCGTCGGAGGCGATCCACGAGCCCATGACATACACGTTGCTCGTCTCCACCTCCGGTTCGATGATCTCCATGTCGACGACCTCACTCCAGAGGGCGACGATTCCGTTCATCAAGTCGCGGGCGATCGGGTTGATGACGCCGAACTCGTCCGGCGCGATCTGTCCCACATCCTTGACCCGGATCTCGTCGCCCCGGCCGATGTGTCGGCCGACGATACACGCCACCAGCTCCATATGGATATCGAAGCAGATGCGCCGCTGGCTGCCCCGCGGCTGGAACGAGTACGTGCAGCACGGATAGGGCAAGTTGCGCAGCACATGCAGCCCGATCGTGTTCTCCACGGAGACCACGCGTACGGCGACGTCATCACCAAGGGGTTCGAGCAGGCTCTGGCGGATCGGCTCCGCCAGCGTGTTGTGCAGGCTGGTGAGCGCCTCGATCTGCTCCTGCACGCGCCCGGTGAATTCCGTGTCGGGTGCCCGCTTGCCTTGCTGCTCCTGATCTGCCATGTCCAACAGCTCCTGTTTGAGGTGTTTACGGGCGCTGTGCATCCGATTGTTGACCGTCGTCTCGGGGATCTCGAGAAAGGCCGCCACCTCCGCCTGGCTGTACTGGCGCAGGTAGAAGAGGGTCACCGGCGCGCGCTCCGCTTCCGGCAGTCGCTGAATCGCCAGCGCCAGCATCTGGCGCCTGTCCTCCAGTTCCAGTCCGGACACCGGCTCGACCCGCGCCTCCCACTGGTCCTCCTCGAGGGGCACCAGGTGCAGCGTCTGACGACGGCGGATCTGGTCGCAGTGCTTGTGCACGATACGCCGGAACCATCCGGGGAAGGCCGCCGGCTCGCGCAACTGCGCCAGGTCGACGAAGGCCTGCAGGAAGGCTTCCTGCGCGGCATCCTCGGCCAGGTGCGGGTCGCCCAGGCAGGACGTGGCGTAACCCACCGCCATGTGCTGGAAGCGGCCCACGATGTCGCCGTAGGCCTGCCGGTCTCCCCCGTGCACTCTCGAGATCAGTGTGGTCAGATCATCCATTCGAATCTCAGCTCCTTGCCTATAGGACCCACTCTGGCAAGCCTGCCTTTGCCCATGCGGAACTTTTCTTTGGCCGGAGCGAGGGAACTCAGTAGGTTGCCGCTCCAGGTGCCCAACCACACCGGGAGATCACGATGGCAGAGCAGCGGCCCCAGATCGAATGCACTGAAAACGGCCCGTACGCTGTCCGGCAGCTGCAGAATCTCGAGGTACAGGGAGAGAGCGTAGCGGCGACATCGACCATGAAGCTGTGCCGCTGCGGACAGTCCGGCAAGAAACCCTACTGCGACGGTTCTCATGTCCGCGTCGGGTTCTCGGGAGCGCGGCAGGAGGACCGCCGACCGGACGAGCTGGACAGCTTCGTGGGCAGGGAGATCGCGATTCACGACAATCGTGGCCTGTGTGCCCATGCCGGGGTATGCACCGGCAATCTGGAGTCGGTGTTTCAGTTCATGCAGGAGACCGAGCCCCGTATCGATGCCGACGGCGCAGCCGTCGAGGAAATCGTCGATGTGATCAACCGCTGCCCGTCGGGGGCGATCAGCCATACACTGACAGAGGCACAGGCCGCGCCGGACGAGGAGGCCAGCGTGTGGGTGATCCCGCAGGGCCCGTACGTGGTCCGTGGTGATATCGAGTTGGTGAACGCTGAACCCCTCCAGGGCGCCAGCTCCCGATCACGCACACTGTGCCGGTGTGGTGACTCGAAGAACAAGCCCTTCTGTGACGGGTCACACTGGGACAGCGACTTCGACAAGTGAGCTCCTGATGCCGGCGTATCACACCACGACCCACACGATGACGGAGATCGCTTTCACGGCGACGCTGCAGTACGCCGACCCATATAACGAAGTCGATCTCGACGTCTGCTTCACGAGCTCCGGGCGCAAGATCACGGTGCCGGCCTTCTGGGCGGGCGACAGCAGCTGGCGGGTCCGGTTCGCTCCGTCCACGGCAGGAGACTGGTCCTATCAAACGATCGGCTCCAGCCCGGACGATGCCGGCCTCTGCGACCAGACGGGCACGATCCATACTACGCAGTACTCCGGCGACAACGCCCTGCTACAACACGGTCGCCTGCGCGCCGCCGAAGATCGTCGGCATCTCGAACATGTCGATGGCACGCCCTATCTCTGGATCGGCGACACCTGGTGGATGGGACTGACGACCCGCCTCGACTGGCCTGCGGGTTTCCAGACTCTTGCGGCGGATCGTGTGGCCCGGGGTTTCACCACGATCCAGATCATCGCCGGGCCCCTACCCGACATGACCGCCTGGGATCCGCGCGGCCGCAACGAAGCTGGATTCCCCTTCACCGAGGGCTTCGAAGCCATCAACCCGGCCTACTACGACGCTGCCGATCTCAAGATCGGCCATCTCGTGCGGTCGGGACTGGTGCCCTGTATCGTCGGCATGTGGGGTTACTACCTGCCGGAAATCGGTGTCGAACGCTGCAAGCGGTACTGGCGCTACATCGTTGCCCGGTACGGAGCGTACCCGGTCTGCTGGTGTGTCGCCGGCGAAGGCACGATGCCCTTCTACCTGTCACAGAACAAGGAGGCCGACGCAGCCCTGCAGAAAACGGGCTGGACGGAAGTGGCCCGCCACATTCATGAAGTGGACGGCTTCGATAATCCCGTGACGATCCATCCCACGCGCTTTGGCCGGCGCCAGGTCGAAGATCCCGGTGTGCTCGATTTCGAGATGCTGCAGACGGGCCACGGTGGCTTCAAGAGCCTGATCAGCAACGTGGAATGCGTGCGCGAAGCCTACGCCGAGGAACCGGCCATGCCGACCTTCGTCAGCGAGGTCAGCTACGAGGGGATTCTTGGCAGATGCCACGCCGATGTGCAGCGGCTGGCCTTCTGGCAGGCGATCCTCAGCGGCGCCTTCGGACACACGTACGGGGCCAACGGCATCTGGCAGATGAGCACCGACCACGACCCGTACGGGCCGTCGCCGCACGGTCGCTCCTGGGGCAGCCAGACCTGGCGGCAGGCGTACCGGTCGCCCGGATCAGAACACGTGGGACTAGCGCGCAAGCTGCTGGACGACATCCCCTGGTGGCGCCTCGAGAACCACGACGAGTGGGTGGAAAACCCGTGGGATGGCATCGACTACGACAGGAACACCGCCGCCGGCATCCCCGGCGAGTTGCGCGTGATCCATATCCCCAGTGCCTGGACCCTGCCGAAAATCCTGGGAATCGAGCCCGGCTTGGCCTACGAGTCGTTCTGGTTCGATCCGATGACGGGCGACCGCACGGATGTCGTACCCGTCATTGCGGAAGCCGACGGATCCTGGGAGCCGCCGCATCCCGTGGTGGTTCACGACTGGATTCTCGTCATGCGGGCGGTTGTCTGACCGTCAGGCGGATCCCACCGCCCGGGCAGCCAGTCGTCCCGGTCCCCCGGTGATCCCGCCTCCCGGGTGACTGCCGCTGCCGCCGAGCCAGAGTCCGTCGACGGGGGTTCGGAAACGCCCGCTACCGGGGGCTGGCCGTACGATCAGCTGATCGAGGGCGTGATCGCCGTGATAGAGATGTCCCCCGGGCAGGCCGTAGATCGCCTCGAGATCGACCGGCGTCAGAATCTGCCGCGCGACGATGTGAGACTTGACACCCGGGGCGTGTCGCCCGAGAACCGCCACGGCTGCGTCACCCAGAGCCTGACGCCTGTCGTCGGTCCAGCCGCCCTCGAGATCATACGGCGCATAGCTCACGAGCATTGACACGGCGGCGTGGCCGGCCGGTGCCAGCGACGGATCCCGCTCCGAGGCGACATGCACGTCGAGTATGGGCTGTGTCGAGAAACCGCCGTACTTGGCGACATCGAAGGCGCGCTCGAGATCGTCCATCCGCTCGCCGAGACGTGCGTGCGTGATGGGCAGATCGGGTCGACAGGCGAACCGCAGCGGCGTGTCGAGCGCCAGGTGGACCTTGGCCGTACACCCCTTTGACCTGAAGGCCCGCAGGGCTCGCTCGATTCCAGGCGGGCGGCCTGCACCATCTACCAGACGGAGGAACGTCGAGACCGGATGACATGTCGCCACAACAGTGGTGGCATCGAGTTCCTCACCATCAGCCAGGACCACCCCCGTCACCGCACCGTGGTGCACCTTGATTCGCATCACCTTGGCCGCGGTTCGAATCCGGGCGCCCTGCGACGTTGCCGCCGCCACCAGTGCCGCAACCACGGCATGAGGGCCTCGTTGCGCCGCACGTCCGGTGAGAGCTTCGTGTCGTAGCAGGTTCGTATTGCTCCCCGGTGACCACGGTCCCATGAATGTGCCGAGGAGGGCAGGTTGTGCCAGCGCACACTTCAGAAGCTCGCCCTCGAACCACTCGTTCAGCCAGTCGGCGGCACACATCGGCCCGAGTCGGAGGACCTCCATCATGTCCTTCCGACCGAGGCGTCGCAGGGCCCAGGCCGGACCCAGCAGTTCGCCAGCAGAGGGATCGGCCAGAACATCCGGCGGCATGCCATCGAGGACACGAGCGGCAAAGCCACGGACACGATCGAAGAAGGCGCGGAACTCGACGTAGCGCTCGGCATCTCCGGCCGAATGCTGCTGTATCTCGGCGATGGCTTGTTGGGCATCGTGGGCGACCAGCAGGCCACGCCCGTCGACAGTCGGCACGAACATGTCCGGCGGGCCCCCCAGTTCCAGTCCGTGCTTCTCGAGCTCGAGCTCGTCGATCACGGCGGGTCGCAGTCCCGACGTATCGTGCAGCAGGCCACCGGTCCAGTAGCCCGGATGAAACTCCTCGCTGCGTGCCGACCCGCCGACCTCGCTCTGCGCCTCGAGAATGGTGACGCTGAACCCCTCTCTGGCCAGCAGAGCCCCCGCCGTCAGCCCGTTGGGGCCGGCGCCGATGACGATCGCCTCGTCGCGGCTCAAAGGGCCCGCTCCGAGAGCATCGACTTGGCGCAGAGCTCGCCCGGGGCCCCCATGATGCCTCCCCCGGGGTGCGTCCCCGAGGCACACATCCAGAGCGAACGGATCGGTGTTCTGTACCGGGCCCAACCGGCGGCGGGGCGCTGGAAGAGAAGCTGTTCGGGACTCAGCTCGCCGTGGAAGATGTTCCCCTCTGTCAGGCCGAACTCCTGTTCCAGATCCCAGGGCGTCAGAACCTGGCGGAAGAGAATCGAACTCTTGAGGCCGGGGATGTATTCGGCCAGCGTATCGACGACGGTGTCGCCAAGCGCCTCGCGGCGCTCGGGCCAGAAGTCCGGTCCTTCCTTTATCTGGTACGGAGCATACTGCACGAAGCAGGAGATGATGTGCTTTCCCGGAGGCGCCACCGTGGGATCGACGAGGCTGGGGATGACGACGTTCAGGTACGGCCGCTCCGAGAAGTCGCCGTACTTTGCCTGGTCATAGGCTCTCTCCAGGTAGTCGATGCTCGGGCAGATGGCGACGTCGCCGCGCAGGTGAGCGGTTCCTTCAGGGCGACAGGAAAAAACCGGCAGGCGATCGACGGCAAGGTTCACCTTGGCCGAGCTGCCCCGCATCTTGTAGCGTACGATCTGGGCGGCGAACTCGGGGTCGAGATGTTCCTCGCCAACCATCACGCGAAACGTCCGATGGGGATCGAGCCCGGAGATGACCGTTTTCGCCCGAAGCTCGTCACCGTTCTCCAGCACCACGCCCTCGGCCCTGCCGTTGTTCACGAGAAACTGCTCCACCGGCGCCTCGGTGCGGATCTGTGCTCCATGGCTTTCAGCGGCACGAGCGATGGCCAGGCTCACTTCACCTGTGCCGCCGCGTGAGAATCCCCACGAACGGAAGGCGCCGTCGATCTCGCCCATGTAGTGGTGGAGAAGCACGTACGCCGTGCCGGGTGAGCGCACTCCGAGGTAGGTGCCGATGATGCCGCTCACCGACATGGGTGCTTTGAGTACCGGCGACTCGAACCAGAGATCGAGAAAGTCGACAGCACTCATCGTCATCATCTGCAGATTCAGGTGACGCAGGTCGGCGGGCAGCTCCTGGAACATCCGTCCAAGACGCAGAAGCTTGACCCACTCCCGGGGATCCAGCGAAGCGGGATCGGGAGCCGGAGCATCGATCAGAGCTTTGGCGAAGTGGGCCACCTTGCCCATGGCCATACCGAATTCGGGATAAACTTCGGCATCGCGCGGCGAAAACCGGGCGATCTCACGCCGGGTTTCGTGCGTGTCCGCCCATCGACAGAGAGAGTCGCCGTCCGGCAACGGCAGAAAGGAGCTCTCCAGGGGAATCATGTCGAGGCCGTGTCTTGTCAGCTCCAGCTCACGGATGATGTGCGGGCGGAAGAGGCTGACCACGTACGAACAGACGGAAAAGTGGAATCCGGGGTAGAGCTCCTCGGTGACGGCTGCACCGCCGAGAACGTGTCGGCCTTCCAGCACGAGCACCTTCCGTCCTGCCTTCGCCAGATAGGCGGCGCAGGTCAGCCCGTTGTGACCACCGCCGACGATGATGGCATCGAACCCGTCGGCCATCAGGACCGCTTCCTGTCGGGATCGAAGAAGGGCCTGTCGAGGACCGTGGCCTTCACCTGGTGACGTACATGCTCCACCGTCATTTCGATGCGCAGCTGCTCGCCGATCCTTCCATGCGACGCTGCCACCGTCCCCAGGGCGAGGTTCTTCTTCAGCATCGGTGACCAGGATCCGCTCGTCGCGTAGCCGATCTGAGTCCCGCCATGTGAGTAGATGGGAACCGGATTGCGCCAGGCCGCGCCAGGCAGTTCCGGGGGCAGGCCGACGGCGGCGAACAGCGCTTCCATCTCGTCCCAGTCGATCTCCAGGCCGACGAAGCACCGCTCCGGCCCTTGGTCATTCTCCCGGCGCAGCTGCGTCTGGCCGATGAAGGGCTCTCGCTGCAGATGCACTGTCCAGCCGAGTCCCGCCTCGTAGGGGGTGGACTTGCGGGATTCGATGAGGCAGTGATTGGCGCTGCTGTAGTCGACGCCGTTCATGATGAAGCCGGCCTCCACCCGCGTCATGTCGAGGGCGTCGAGACCGTTGGGTATCATGCCGAAACTTGGGCCGGCGTCCATCAGTACATCCCACAGCGGGATCGCGTCATCGCTGGCAACCCAGATCTCGTACCCGAGGTCGCCGGTGTAGCCGGTGCGTGTGATCGTTGCCTCGAAGCCGTCGAACCGCCCTCGTGCCAGGCGGAAGAATCCCAGGTCATCCATGTCGGTGTCCGTCACATGCCGGAGGATCTGGCGTGCTTGAGGACCCTGCAATGAGAGGGCACCAATTCTTGCCGTGGAGTCTTCGATCACCACGTCGAGCCCCCCCTGGTGTCGATGAAACCAGTGCAGGCTCGGCTCGGCGGCGGTCACTCGGAAGTGCTGTTCATCGAGGCGCGCGATCGTGCCGTCGTCGAGGAGCTTGCCTTCGTCATCGGTCCAGCAGGTGTACGACACGGACCCGACCTTCATGCGGGGTATGTCGTTGACCATGACACGTGCGAGGAAAGCTGCGGCGTCCGGGCCCGTCACCTCGTACTTGAACAGGGGGGACACATCCATGAGCCCGGCCGAATGCCGGATGGCGAAGTACTCACGCTCTGCGTACGTGGAATAGGCGCAGACCCCGTAGTACCCCGACCAGTCCTTCCACCGCATGGACTGGCAGAGGGGCGCGGTGCGTTCGTGGAATGGTGTGGGGATCGGCATGGCGCCGGGTGACCAAACGGGATTG
>PBSR01000133.1 GCA_002726335.1 Gemmatimonadaceae bacterium | reverse complement strand
GATCGAGGAGATCACGCACACGATCGCCGAGCTCAAGCACCTGCCTGTGGATGTGCAGGACGAAGTCCTGGCTGACTTCGAGCAGCATCTGCTCGCCGGCGAGTACATGAGCCAGGGCGGCGTCGATTTCGCCCGGGGGGCCCTGGAGCGGGCTGTGGGGCCACGCAAGGCCCAGGAGATCCTCGACCGTGTCATGAGCACGGTATCTTCGGGCTTCTATCTATTGAAGAACGTGCCGCCCGAGCAGATCGCCCCTTTCATCTCCCACGAGCACCCGCAGACGATCGCTCTCATCCTCTCCCAGCTGGACTCGGACCAGGCGGCCGGTATCCTGTCTCAGCTCCCCGAGATGACCCAGGCCGAAGTCGCCTACCGCATCGCGACCATGGAGAACATCACGCCGAATGTCCTCAAGCAGATCGAGGAGAGCCTGGAGGCGAACCTGCGTGACATTCTCGGTGGCAATCAGGATGTGGGTGGTCCCAAGGTCGTGGCCGACATCCTCAACCTGACAGGTGGCTCGGTGGAGAAGAACGTCCTCGACCGCCTCGACGCACAGGATCCGGAAGTCGCCGAATTCGTCCGCAATCAGATGTTCGTCTTCGAGGATATCCAGAAACTCACCGACCGCGAGATTCAGACCGTCCTTCGCGAGGTGGAGCAGAAAGACATCGTCATCGCCTTGAAGGCGGCCAGCGACGAGGTCAAGGATACGCTCCTAGGCAACATGTCCGAACGCATCCGGGGTTTCATCGAGGAAGAGATGGACTTCGCCGGCCCCATGCGCCTGAGCGAAGTCGAAGAGGTACAGCTGCGCATCGTGCAGAAGATTCGCCAGCTCGAGGACCAGGGACAGGTTCAGATAATCCGAGGTGCCGCCGACGATAAGTTTGTTTAGCCAATCGCTTGCGATTGGCGGCCGTGGCGTCTGCGTCACCGCCGATCAGTGACTCAGCGAAAAGACGCCACCGACGACAAGATCGTCTAGCTGGGAGCCCAGTACCGGCGCAGATCGTAGAACTGGCGAAACATGACCTCGGCGACGCCGTCGTCCACGCCGATGCCTTCGGAGTCTCCGTAGTTGAAGACGATGAAACCACCTGAGGGTTTGGACCAGTGCTCGATCAGCTGCCGCGCCTCGGAGCGAATGGCCTCGGCGTTGCCTGTGGGCAAGGTGGCCTGAATGTCCACCGTCGTGAGAAAGCAGACACGCCCGGCGAAGGCCGCACCCAACTCCTCGATGCCATAGGCCTGCGGCTGTTGCAGGTTGAGGACGTCGGCCCCGGCTTCGATGAAGAAGGGCACGAACTCGTTGACCCGCCCGCAGCTGTGCATCAGCACGTGCCAGCCATGGCCGTGGATGGCGTCGAACAGTGTGCGGTAGCGGTCGAGGAAGAACTCGCGAAAGATCGCCGGTGAGACGAGGGTGTTCTCCTGCGTCCCCCAGTCGTCGGTGAGAAACAGCCCGTGCACCCGGTCACCGAAGCGACGGGCCGTCTCGTCGAAATGGGCGAGCTTGTACTCCAGGATCATGTCGATGAGCCGGTGAATCTTCTCCGGCTCGAGGTAGAAATCCTCGAGGGTCCGTTCGAACCCGTGGAGCATGTGCAGCCGCTCGAACAGGTTGAAGTGGCTGGTTAGCACCACGTAGCGATCGGCGGCGTCGGCGATCCCTTCGTCGACGCGGGCGAAGTAGTAGGGATTGCGCGGATCGGGCGGACGATATCCGGACAGCGCACACCACTCCTGAAGCGGGTGGTGGACGACCTGCCCCATGTTTTTCAGCTCCGTCTTCTCCCACCGGCATCCCCAGTCGTCGGGCGCCGGATCATCGAAGTACCACCCGCTCTCCTGACGGTCCATCTCCCAACAGTCGCACACGTCATTGGGAAACCCCTCAATCACCGCCGACAGCTTGTCGCTCCACGATCCGCCGAGAAAGAACGGCAACCGTGGCGGCGTGCCGAACTCGATGGCTCGACGCACGATCTCGTGGCGTTCCACCTCGCCTCTCCTGAACGGCCGTTTGCGGAGCGGGCCTAGTTGGCGTCTTCCAGCTTGTGCTTGATCGTGTTGGCTACACTGTCGACGAAGACGTCGGAGTTTCCGTACTTCATCTTCTGAGCGAACGCGACCAGCCCCCCCACGTGTGTCTTCAACTCGGCGATCTCTTCATGGCTGCGACCACAACCTTCACAGTGAGTTCCTTCTTCAGTACAATCTCCATTGCAGGCAACGAAATCCATCGGACAGCTCCTCCTGAAAACCAATTGCGTGAATGAACGGATACCCCGATAACGAGGCGTGTGTAGAATCTTCAAGTGCCCATTATCGTGACACAAGGGCCCTCAGGCAATACTTCCCAACCAAGGAACGGAAATGAGTCTCCCTCTGCTCACAGCTGCCATTGCCATCCTGACCCAACTTGGTGCCGAATGTGTCCACGCCCGGCAAGAGCATCGGGCCATGCCCCTCGGTGAATCCCTCTCACCCTACGCTGGTCCCCTAGCGAAGGGCGTGGACAACTCGAGCCTGTACAACAAGGTCATGGCCGGATACCAGGGATGGTTTCTGGCCGAAGGGGATGGGTACGATTCTGGATTCGTGCACTGGGGCGGTGTCGACAGGACACCTCCCCGGGCTACCGTCGACCTCTGGCCGGACCTGAGCGAATTCGACAGGGGCGAGACCTTTGTGACGAACTTCCGCTATCCTGATGGTACCCCCGCCCGCGTCTTCAGCTCGGCGGTACGCCAGACCGTCGACCGGCACTTCCAATGGATGGCGGAATACGGCATCGACGGTGGGTTTGTGCAACGCTTTGGTGCCTACATCTCAGATCAGAGCAACTGGAACTACCAGCGGGCCTGCGCCGTGCTCAACCTCGTCCGCGAGGGGGCAAATCGACACGGCCGAGTCTTCGCGGTGATGTACGACGTGGCCTTCGACCACTCATCCGTGGCGGCGATCAAGGCGGACTGGACTCGTCTCGTCGAGGAAATGAAGCTGATGGAGACCCCCGCCTACCTGCACCATCGCGGCGCACCCGTGGTGTCGCTCTGGGGATACGGCTTCGGGCATCGCGCCTTCGACCCGGAGGCTGCCCGGGAGTTGCTTGAGTTTTTCAAGAAACCGGAGAATGGGGGTTGCACCATCATGCTGGGCGTGCCCAACGACTGGGCGACGTGGGCCGACGAGCGGATGACCCTGCTGCAGGAGCATGCGACGATCATCAGTCCCTGGAATGTGGGACGCTACAACTCCCCGGAGTCGGCGGGTGAGCATTTTCGCCAGTACTGGCCTGGAGACCTGGAGTTGAGTCGACGGCATGACCTCGACTACTACGCTGTGGCGTTTCCCGGGTTCTCCTGGACAAATCTGAGGCAGGGGAGTGCCCCCCTGGACCAGATTCCCCGGCAGGGCGGGCGCTTCTTCTAGAGCCAGCTGGAGGCGATTGAGGAATACGGCATGAACATGGCATACGTGGCGATGTTCGATGAGGTGGACGAGGGGACGGCCATCTTCAAGTGCACCAACCAGCCACCTGTAGGCCGTTTTGCCACCTACGAAGGTTTGCCCAGCGACCACTACCTGCGGCTGGCAGGTCTGGGAGGAAGACTGCTGCGAGGCGAGGCGGTAACCTTTCCGGAGAGTACCCCCGATCCCGCGCTGCAGACCTATCGTCCCCTGTCACAGCTGGAGTTCTACAGGGAACAAAGCCGGTTCTCACCTGAGAGCGTGAGCCGCTGGCAGAGCTGGTTCGCGGGAATTCCCGTTCCCATTCACGCCGAACCCTACAGCGAATGGATTCGTGATCTCTACAACGGCAAGGTTCTTGATATCCAGCCGGCGGACTGGGGAGCGCTGCTGAATCGGGGTGAAGATCCACCGATGATGGTTGTTGGTGCCGGGGGCGAAGGCTTCAATGAAGGTGATACGCCGGCGGCAGAGATCGCCACCTACCTGGAGGGGTTCCTCCGCCGTGGCGGCGTGCTGCTGGTGATGGCCGGCGGCGCCTATCCCATGTACTATCCCGATCGGGGCGAGCAGGCAGCGCGGTTCGGGTTCCGCCTCGAGATGACAGACGTGCCCAGGAACAGCACGATATCGTTCTCGAAGAAGCTCACGACGGATCTGGGCGAATGGAAGGTGACGCGTGCTCAGGGATCGCGCCTGATGCGCGCCGATCTGTATCCGGATGCCGGCAGCTACGAGACGCTGGCCAGCGTCTCCCGGGCCGACGGTCAGGTCGGCGGCGATGCTATCGCCAGCGTACAGCCGGGTGGAACGTTGGGCGACGGGCGCATCATCTACGTGGCCTCCGCCCTGCTGCAGCATCCCCACAGGGAGCAGATATTCGACGCCATCTTGCGCTACGTGCATGATGTCTTGCCAAGGCAGTAGAACGCCGGCGCCGACCGGCCGCAACAGACGGGACGAAGGAGAGATCATGAAACGCAAGGAGCGATTCCTGGCGGCGTTGCGACGCGAGCCTGTGGACCGCGTGCCCATGTTCGACTTCCTGTTTCAGAAGCCGATGTACGAGACACTCATCGGGCGTCGGCCTGACGGCTACAACGGCAGGGACGCGGTGGAATGTGCCCTTTCGCTGGAGCACGACGGCGTCTGGCTGCCCTTCGGCGGGTTCAGTGGTTTCCAGCCGACGCAGCTCGACGAGAAGAAGTATATCGATGAATGGGGCACCACCTATCAGCAGGGCGAGGAGTCCTGGCCCATCGACGCGCCGATCGACTATCCGATCAAGTCACGGAGCGACCTCGACGCCTATGTGCCACCCGATCCGACGCTTCCAGGACGGGACGTGCAGATTCGTGAGGCCGTGGCGATGGAGCACGACGACATCGCGTTGCTGGGCGGCGTGTTGGGACCCCTCACCGCCACCTGGATGCTGATGGGATACGAGAGCATCTGCTTTGCCCTGTACGACGATCCGTCGCTCATCACCGAGTGCTGCCGGATTGCCAATGAGTACAACAAGGAGGCCGCGCGGCGCAGCGTGGAGGCCGGCTGTGTCGGCATGTGGCTGTCGGATGACCTGGGCGACAGTCACAGCGGTTTCATGAGCAACGAGCACTTCCGGCAGCTTGTGCTGCCCTACATAGCCGAGCTGGCCGAGTACATCGATGGACTCGGTGTCCCCGTGCTGCTGCACTCCTGTGGCTGTATCACGCAGTACCTCGACGACCTGGCGCAGACGAAGATCGCATCGATTCATCCGCTGCAACGGACCGCCGGCATGGATCTGAGAACGGTCAAAGAGCGGTACGGTGATCGCTTCTGCCTCATCGGCAATGTCGACTCCTCGCGGACGCTGCCATATGGTTCACCCGCGGATGTCGAACAGGAGGCGAAGGAGGCCATCGAGACCGCCGCCCCCGGTGGCGGCTTCGTGCTGGCCTCCGATCACTCGCTGCACGACGGCATCCCGGTGGCGAACATCGTGGCCTTGCGGGATGCGGGGTTGAAATACGGCGGCTGACGGCGTGGCCTGCGTCAGCGCACCAGCAGCAACTTGCGTGACACCCCTCACCGCGCCTCGGAGCAGTCGACGACGGCTTCCCGGAACTGACCCAGTGAGCGGTTCTGATAGACGACATCGACAGGTATCACGATTCGCTCGGGTGTCGCGTCGGAAGGGATCCTGAACCGGAAGACCGCCGGCCCTTCCCGTCGCGCCGTGATATCGATGGTCGCGGGCGACGCCTCCTGATGCCATCGTCGCGGCAGAACCGGCCGGCAGACAAGCTGCCTGGTCTCATCGGAGTGATTCGTGACAACAACCCTCAAGGTTATTATGTCCCCCGGCTTTGCGCACTGTTCATAGGGGTCGCACCGCACCCAGTGAGCGTCCAGGCCGTAGTTGGGATGTTCCCACGCGATGAGTTCCCCGAACAACCGCTCACGCTCGTCCAGCGTTTCCTGCATGAAGGCGATGTCCTGCGCCGTGAAACACCACGCGGGATCCACGTGACAGTTGAACAGATGCGTCGGTTGCATCTCGGAGAGGATCTGCAGACAGCGGTGGTAGCCGGCATGCCGCCCGAGCAGGTTCCGATTCATCGCGCAGTAGTCGTCGATGCCGCTGGGCGTAAACGAATCCCCCGTGAAGAACAGCCGGACGCCGTGTCCTTCCACCAGCAGTCCACCGTGGTAGTAGGTCTGGCCGGGAAAATGACAGGCCGTCATGGTGAACTCATTCCACCTCCACGAATCGCCGTCGGTCGTTCTGTTGTCAATCCGCGCAACGACGGGAGAGATGCAGGGTATACGCCACGCAACCGGTCGCTCCACCACGTCGGCAACGGTGGCATCCGCCCATGTGGCGCAGGGGTATCGCTGCTGAAACTCGTCGATCGCGTCCACATGGTCGTCGTGATAGTGGGTCACCCAGAAGCCGCTCACTTCGGTGACTTCGCCGCTGTGGCACAGCTCGTCCAGCTTCTCTACGACCTTCGACGCGCCGCAGTCCATGACGAAGGCCTGCCGGTTTTCCGACAGGATGACCCACGTCGTGCCGAAGTGGCGCAGGAAGTCCGGCACGGGGAGATGCGCCTGATGCGGCATGTGCCCCGGGCGTCCTTCGTACGCCTTGAATTCATCGGGGAAGTAGTAACGCAGCGCCGAGATCGAGACGTAGTTGTCGTAGCAGGCGGCGAGGCGATCCTGCAGCAGGTTGATGGCTTCGGCGGGATTCTCCATCACCTCGCCATGAGATGGAATGAGAGTGTCCGGATTGGCCGCCAGAATCCGGTCGAGGCTGGCGAGAAGCGCCTCCCTGGCACCGAAGAACCCGTGATAGTCAGTGAACCGCTCGTTCCCCTTCTGCAGGCTGTACACGTCCCACACACACCCCGGGGAGTGTATCACATCGCCGCAGAACACGACCCGCCTTCCGTCCACATCGACCACATAGGAAACGCTGCCATCCGTATGCCCGGGTGTGGAAAGAACGCTGACCTTCGCCCCGTGCCACTCGAAGCAATCGCCGTCTTCCATCGAGTCTGTCACGGAAACGGATTCGGCCAGCGTCCATGGCTGCGGATGGTCGTCATAGAGATGCCAGCGATGGCTCTCATCATTCCAGAAGGCTTCGGTGGCATCGAACAGAGCTCGTTCGGTGGCCGGAACACCGATCCGCAGGCCTTCGAGATGGCCGCTCAGCAGACCGCTGGCCTGGTCACGGTGATGGTGGGTGAAGAGCACACGATCGATCTCGTCCACGCCGAGTTCACGCAGCGTCTCCCCCACGGTGCCGTCGCCATAGTCGATGAGGAGGGCGTAGTTCTTGTGTTGCAGGATCCCGACCTGAACGCCTTCCGCACCATCGAGGTGTGTGACGAGCCGTTCGCTGATGCGTCTCATACGCCGCCGATGATCTCTACGGCGAAGGGGTCGGCGGGTGGTGCCTGCACGATGACGGCCTGATCGCCGTCGACGAACACGTCCGCCTTCCGCCGCACCCTGGGTCCACTCTCGACGGGCACTCGCAGCACCAGATCCAGGCGCACCTGGGTCCCAGCTGGCAACGGTTCTCGAGTCAGTGTCTGCACCTGCCCGGCCGCCACCACCACACGATGGATCAGGACGGCGCCCGGGTCATCTACCCCGAGCCAGGCGACTTCCAGATCCCATGGCGTCCGGTTGTCCACCGATACGAACCCGGGTTCGGGTTCTCCCGCAGCCGCAGGGCTGTCCTGCCCGCCGCAGCCGGCGAGCGCCACCAGCGTCCAGACGATTCCGGCAGCCCGTGCCTTTGATATTCCGCCGCCCATGGCCTCCATGATATGTCGTCGTTGCCGATGCTCCAAGTCTGTGTTATACTTGGCGTTACCGCTGTTTGACAGGACTCCCCCCGGGTCCCCGTTTCAGCGCCGTGTTCCTGCCACCCGCTCCCCTGTCCGTCTGCGGGCTTCGCTGCTGCACCATTCAGACAGATGCGCTTCACGCATCCTGCCCAACCATCGTGTGTGGCGACCTCTGCTCGTCCCACTTTGCCTGGCCCTGTTGCCGTGGGGTGAAGTCGCTGTCGCCGGCACCCACACCGTACGGGCCGCCGAAAACCTGTCACGTATCGCCGGGCGTTATGGCGTCTCCGTAAGTGACCTGAAGCGGTGGAATGGGCTGGCTTCCGACCGCATCACCATCGGTCAGGCGCTGACCATCACGCGACACGGTGACACCCTCGTGGTTCGTGCCGGCGACACCCTGTCCGCTATCGCACTGCGCACCGGTGTCTCCGTCGCTGAGTTGCGTCGTCTCAATCGACTGCGGAGGGATCGCATTCACGTTGGCCAGACGCTCCGGCTGCGCCCTGCCCAACCGACGATTCGATCCGCCAATACGGGAACCGTCGTCGTGAGACGCGGCGACACCTTGTCCGAGATCGCCGTGGCCCACCGGACGACGGTGGCTCAGCTGCGCCGTCTCAACAGATTGCGTGGTGACGGCATCAGGGTGGGACAGACTCTGCGTGTCGCCTCGAAACCACAGAGTGATGACGACGAGCCACAGAGCTATACGGTCCGACCCGGTGACAACCTGTCCCTGATCGGCCAACGCTTCGACGTGGGGCTGGTGTTGTTGCGCCGGCTCAACGACCTGACGGGTGATCGGATTCACCCGGGTCAGAAGCTGCGTCTCCGTCCGACCCACACGGAGGAAGGGACTCATGTCGTCCAGCGAGGCCAGACCCTTTCGGAGATTGCCGTCCTGCGCCGGATCGACCTGGAAGAGCTGAGACGACTCAACGGCATCGACGGTGACCTCATTCGCCCGGGGCAGAGACTGCATCTGCGCTCAACACCTTCGACGATTCATGTTGTCGAGAGTGGGGATGCCCTGTGGGAGATTGCCCGGGCCTATGGCATGGCCGTAGCCGACCTCAAGAAACTCAACGGCTTGAGCGGCAGCCGGATCTACCCCGGTCAACAACTGCACCTGAGTACTGATTCGTCACACCGTCTGGCATCGTACACCGTCGCGTCCGGTGACAACCTGTCCGAGATCGCACAGCTGCATCAGATGAGTGTTGCCGAGCTGCAGAAACTGAACGACATGCGGGGTACCGTCATTCACCCGGGGCAGGTACTCAGGGTGCGCCCCCTGCTCGGCCATGCCCGGAGGCTGGAGTTATCCCAGATCCCGTGGAACGACCTCTTTGCCCGGGTCGATGGCCTGCCCGTCTTCACGGCTGACAACGGCCCCTACTTCGGGCAGAGACCGAAGGCCGACAGACAGAAGGGCTCCGATTATTCGGAGATCCATCCGCGATCACCATTGAAGACGTACCGCCAGGCGCTGAAGGTGTGGAAGTCCTTTGAGCGCAAAGTACAGGGCCTGGGCCGGCTGAGCGACGACCTGGCGGGGTGGCATATCGTGCTCGACCCCGGGCACGGCGGCATCGACCCCGGGGCGATCGTGCCCACCGTGGACGGGGCGGGGAGGAAACTTTACGTCGTCGAAGACGAGTACGTGTACGACATCACCCTGCGGTCCTACGTCCTGTTGCGGCTACACGGCGCCCGTGTCGATATCACCCTTCTCAGCCCGAACCACCTCATCCGACATACGGCGCCACCGGCCCAGACCTTCGTGCACGAGATGAACGAGGTCTTCAACAGCTACACCTACAACCGCCGCAACCGGCCCAGCGACTGGCCCATGGGCACCTCTCGCGGCCTGGCCGAGCGGGTCCGGATTGCCGAGGAGGCCCTTCACGGCTCCCCAAAGAAGCGCACGATCTTTCTCTCCTTTCACGCCGACATCGACGCCCGCGCCCCCGAGGGAGCGGTCGTCCTCTACTATGAAAGCCGGAACAGCCGTGACTCGGCCTCGCGCGCCTTTGCCCGGGCTCTGATGCCGGCACTCGGCGCCGGCACCCGCACACGGGGCCAGTCGCTGGCCGTTCTGCGTCACAACCCGGCCGGCGTGAAAGTGCTCGTGGAAGTGCGCAATCTGGCTTACGTCGATAACGCCTGGGCTCTGCGTTTCGAGCAGCTGCGGCATCGCGATGCCGAGAAGATCGTCAAAGGGGTGCTGGACTACGCCCGGGGCAAGCGAGTGGCCGGCAGGTAGACCCACCTGCAGCAGCAGAACAGCGAGAGGCCCCGGAAGTTATACCTCCGGGGCCTCTTTTGTCGCTTTTCGAGTGTGTCGTCAGTCAGGCGATGACGACCCTGACACCGATCAGACGGCGTGCCGCACGGCGCACGACCTCAGGTTCCAGACCGGCCAGTTCGCACCACTTGTCGATGCGGGGACTCTCTACAAAATCGACTTCTGGCGCTTCTACCTCTACTTCTTCAGTCTTCGAGATCTCCCGTAACGTGCTGAGAATCATAGCGTTAGCCAACCTTCGGTAGGCCAAAGAGACGCGTTCGACCTGTGCTGCGTCCTGATCCGTGCGCATATCGACAATCCCGTAGTATAGGTGGACGTGGGGTGCTACGTCGGCCGGTGTTTCCAACAGCATCCGTGGCTCGACGGGGCATCAATGTAAGAAATTCTGGTGGCCCATCGGGGAAAAAAGTTGACCAAATACCAAATTTCACCACATGCCCAGCGCAGACGACGGCACCCTACGCGCCCTTACATGTTGTTTTACCAGGGCTTATCGGCAATCCCCACCGGTGTCCCAGAAGCGGCTGACGAGGCATAGATCCGCTGGATCCACTCCATCGTAGCCAGACCTGCTGCCCCGTCTGCGCCGGGACTGACCCCGCCCTCGGCGGCTTGCACGAAGGCCTGCCACTCCAGATCCCAGGAGTCGTCCAACCCGTCGAAGGTCCTGATCTGCTCCTGTGGGACCCCTCCTTCGGGCCGGCGACGGCCGATGGTCAACCGTTCGGGGCCGTAGGAACCACCCAGCCCCTCGGCGAGGGCGTACCCGTCCTTGCCGCAGACCTCGAAGCTGAAAAGGTTCCGCCACTGGGTCCAGCTCACGTGGAGGGAAGCGACCTGTCCGGTGTCGGTCCGCAGCAGGGCAAAAGCGTTGTCTTCCACGGGCATGTCCCAGAAGGCCGTCTGTGTGTGCGCCACCGCACTGTCGAAGCTTCCGAGCAGCCAGAGAGACAGATCCAGCAGGTGAGCCCCCTGGTCGAGCAGTTCGCCACCACCGGATACGTCCGGATCCGCCCGCCACTCCCGATCGTATCCGGGTCGTCCTCCGTGTCCGTAGCGCCCCCGCACGCTGATGAGTGGCCCAATCTCGCCCCGCGCAGCCGCATCGTGCACCCCGGTGATGGCCGGATGGAAGCGATGGTTGTACCCGGCACGCAGCACACGGCCCGAATCGCCGGCGGCTGTAACGGCGCTGGCCACTTCGTCTCGATTGCGACCCAGTGGTTTCTCACACAGCACGTGACGTCCCGCCTGCAGGGCGGCGACGCTGACTTTGGACAGGGCATCATGCGTCGTCGACACGATAACGAGATCCACGTCCGTCTCACCCACCGCCGAGGACCAGTCGGTGTAGACCGTGGCCCCATGGTCGTTGGCGAGGCGTGTCGCCAACGTCTCCTCCACGTCGCAGACTGCAGCCAGGGTTGTACTCTCATGGGCGGCGACAGCAGCCGCACGCTTCTGGCCAACGCCGCCGGCTCCGACGAGCAGGACTCGATGGGGGCTGTCGACGCTCATGGCTTGATCCGTCGGACGGTGAACTGTTCGGTCTTCATGATCTGTGCCACATCAAACTTCTCCCAGTCGTCCCAGCAGGCTGCCAGCATTCGTCCCGTCAGCCCGGCGGAGCGCTGCGAGGCCAGATAGACGACGAGGTCCACCGCCTGTCGCGGCGGCGTGGCCCCCTCCTGCAGCTGGCGACGGGCCTGCTCGGCTTCGTCGCCTGCCCGCTCTCCCGCGGCGACCGCCTGTTCCGTCATTTTCGTGTTCACGGCGCCGGGCGAAATCGCGTTCACCTGAATGCCGTGGTCGGCGACCTCGACGGCCAGGGTCTCCGTCAGGCGCACGATGGCTGCCTTCGATGCTCCGTAGGCGCTGAACCACGGCCGGGGGCTGACAGCACCCCCTCCGGACAGATTGATGATCCGCCCGTCGCGTCGCTCGATCATGCCGGGCAGCACGGCACGGCTGCACAGGTAGCAGCCGCCAAGATTGATGCGGATCGTATCGAGCCAGGCTACCGGATCGACGTCGTGCGTGGGCCCCACGGGGCCGAGTATTCCAGCATTGTTGACGAGTACGTCCACCCCTCCCCAGGCATGGTCGATCCTCTCGACTGCCTGCTCTGCCGCCGACGGGTCGGCGAGATCTGCTGTCAGAGCCAGGCTGCGGGTGCCCACCTCGGCCACCTCGGCGGCCACCCTCTCGACTTCGTCACGTGAACGTGCCAGCAGGGCCACGTCGGCGCCTGCCTCGGCGAGGCCCAGGGCGATGGCTCGACCGATCCCCCTGCCACCACCGGTGACCAGGGCACGCCGATCCTGCAGTTGTTTCACTTCTTGCTTCTCTCCTGCTTGAATGCGAGGCCTTTCCGGCCGTCGAAGGTAGCGGTCACCAGCGGCCGGGAAAAGCTCCCACGCGTTGCGAGGTCCGACCTATCTATTACATTATCAACCACTTCGATTGACCCTACTCTCCGAACGAGCCCCCTTCCAGATGTCTGTCTGCGCGACCCGGTCCGACCCTCGTGAAATCTGTCGGCGAATCAACGAAAGCGCCCCCGTCGAGTTCCTCTTCGAGGGCGATCGCTCACGGCTGCACGCTGAGAGCAGGCTTCCCTGGCGTATCTCGCCGGAGCCCTTCTGGCTGACGCCGGATCAGCACGAGGTGCTCGTCCGGCTGGGACCGGCAACCCACGCCTTCAACAAGGCGTGCAACCTGCTCTACCACCAGAGCGTGAAGGGCCTGCAGCCGGCCTTCGTGCACCGGTATCTCGACGCTGGCAAGACAGAACGAGCCATCGAGCTGTCCCGCCTCAACCGCGTCAAGTCGCATCTGCCGGCGGTCCTGCGACCCGACCTGATCGTCACCGCGGATGGCCTGCGCGTGGCCGAGTTCGACTGGCTCCCAGGCGGCATCGGCTTCACCGCCCAGGTGTCGGCTTCGTACGCTGAACTCGGGTATGATCTGGTGGGCGGCGCCCACGGCCTCGTCGATGGTTTCTACGACGCCGTCGTCGCCGGTGCAAAGGCCAAAGAGCACGATCCTGTGGTCTGTATCATCGTCTCCGACGAGTCCGACGCCTACCGTGAGGAGATGGTCTGGCTTGCCGCCGCCCTGCGCCAACGCGGTCGTCCCGTGCACTGCTGTCATCCCAGGAACCTGCACGTCGATGACGATGGGGTTCTCTTCGAAATCGATGGCGTACGAACCCGGGCCGACGTGGTCTATCGGTTCTTTGAACTTTTCGATCTGCCCAATATCCCGAAGGTGGAGCTGCTCTCCTACCACGCCAAGAAGAACTCGGTGCGTGTCACGCCGCCGATGAAGGCCTTCCTCGAAGAGAAGATGTGGCTCGCCCTCTTCCACCATCCCCGCCTGGTCGACTTCTGGGAGCGGGAACTGACCCGCGATGCCCACGACCTGTTGAAGGCCGTCATCCCCCACACCTGGGTTCTCGATTCAACCCCCGTACCCCCACATGCCGCAATCTCCGACCTGGAGATCGGTGGCCGTGTGGTATCGGACTGGACCGAGTTGATGCACCTGAGCAAGAAGCAGCGTGAGCTCGTCATCAAACCTTCCGGGTTTGCCGAAGACGCCCAGCAGAGCAAGGGAGTCGTGATCGGTCACGATGTCCCGGAAGAAGAGTGGCAGGCCGCCCTGCAAACGGCGTTGCAGTCCTTCACCACGACGCCGCACGTGCTGCAGAAGTTTCACAAGGGAGCCCGCCTGCCGGCCCGCTACTACGACTTCGAGAGCGACGAGATCAAGTCGATGCACGGCCGGGTTCTGCTGCGGCCCTACTACTACGCCCTTGGCGGCCATACGGCAGAAGACGTTACCCTGGCCGGCGTGCACTGCCTGGTCTGTCCCGCTGACAAGAAGATCCTTCACGGCATGATCGACGCCGTCCTCGTACCGGCCGCCGTGCGGGAGCCCGCCGGCGGTGAGGCGGCCTTCTGATGACGACCCTGCAGATCGAAGACGCCGCCGTCGATGGCCGCTCGCTGGACGACAAGCTCGGGTCGCTCAACGACATCCTGCGCGGACTCGGGCGGGTCCTCATCGGCTATTCGGGTGGTGTCGACAGTGCCCTGCTGGCCGTCGCCGCCCAGCGCGTGTTGGGGGAAGAGGCCATCGCTGTCACCGCCGACTCCGAGAGCTACGCCGAAGGTGAACTTGAGCTGGCTGTCGACATCGTACAGCGCTTCGGCATCCGCCATCGAATCGTCGAGACGCGGGAACTCGACAACCCCGACTACGCCAGCAATCCAATTGATCGCTGCTACTTCTGCAAGACGGAGTTGTTCGTCCACATGGAGCAGCTGGCCACGGAGCTGCAGGTGGACAACCTGCTCTACGGGAACAACAAGGACGATGTTGGCGATTACCGTCCCGGGGCCACAGCGGCGAGCGAGCACGGCGTACGGGCGCCTCTGAAGGAAGCCGGATTCACCAAGGCCGACGTACGCGAGCTGGCCAGGCGTTGGGACATTCCCGTGTGGAACCGCCCCGCCATGGCCTGCCTGTCCTCCCGCTTCCCGTACGGCACGCCGCTCACGTCCGAGGGTTTGCGGCGGGTGGACGACGCCGAGCGAATGGTTCGCCAGCAGGGCTTTGATTCACACGTGCGGGTTCGCCATCATAACGACGTCGCCCGGATCGAGTTGCCCGTGGATGATCTCGAAAGACTGCTCGCCGATTCCGACCTGCGCTCACGGTTGGCGACGGGGCTTGGCCAGATGGGGTACGTGCGGGTTACCGCCGATCTGCGCGGCTTCCGCTCCGGATCTCTGAACGAAATGCTGCATGAGCCAGCCGACGTGCCTGCCGGGGACGACGGCCCGGAGCCAGTCATCGCCGCGGCTGCCCGCCTGGGCCTCGGCAGGGCTGAATCCGGCGAGACACAGCAGATCACCTGGGTGCGCCTGGGCCCCGACGCGGCATCGGGCCTGAGCGACGAGGCTTCTCGTGCCAGCCTCATCGCCGCCGCCGAAGCCTCGGGGGCCCGTTACGTCGCCCTCGACCTGAATCCGCTGGACTGAGAGCGACTTGGTCCGGGAAATCGTTCAATACGGCTCCAAGGTTCTACGCCGTACCTGCAGCCCCGTCACCGAGGTCGACGACGAGGTCCGGGCTCTGATCCGCGATCTCTTCGACAGCCTCGAGGAGGCCGAAGGCGTGGGACTGGCGGCGCCACAAATCGGCGTCTGTCGGCGGGTCATCATCGTCGACGTATCCAGCGCCGAGCCGAGCTTGCCTCCCATCGCCCTGGTCAATCCCGTGATCGACATCGGCCAGGGTATGGTCACCGCCGAGGAGGGGTGCCTGAGCATCCCCGATGTCTACGGTGACGTGTCGCGCTACACGAACATCGAAGTCTCGGCCGTCGACCAGGCTGGCGAACTCTTCAAGTTTACCGCCGACGGCTTCTATGCCCGGGTCCTGCAGCACGAGATCGACCATCTCGACGGCAAACTGTTCATCGACCACCTGGCTCCTCTCAAGCGACAGCTGATGCGCGGCGCGCTGAAGCGCATAAAGAAAGAGGGCGAACAGTGGGACAAGCGGCATATGATCGGCTGACCCAACCCCGGTCGCCGTTGACAATGAAGGGAGCCGCCGTTAGCTTTTTCTCGCTGTGAAACATGACTTGGGATCGTAGTTCAGCTGGTTAGAACGCCTGCCTGTCACGCAGGAGGTCGCGGGTTCGAGTCCCGTCGGTCCCGCCATAAAAAGAAGCCCCCGGAAGCGTCAGCATCCGGGGGCTTTCTTGTTTGTGAGGTCCCCTCATTCTCTCGGCGTTTGTCCGAATCGCATTCGGGTATCATCTTCCCAGGGACGACGAGTTTCTGCAACCAGGGGAGGTCACATTGGAAGACGTACCGAAGCTGCCCGACGAACACCTTGAAAAGGCCAAGGAGATCATCTCGAGGCACCGGACCAAGAAGAACTGCAATCGATGTTATGGTCGGGGCTTTCAGGGGGTCAATCAGCTGAACATGGTGATCACCTGCCACAAATGTGTCGACGAAGACAAGGTGACACAGGAGTGGCAGGCATATGTGCGGGAGACGCCGGCTCTCGTAGAGGCCTACGGTGATTACTTCGAAGCCGATGAAGAGTCGGACGAACGGGAGGAGGCGGGTGGTGGGGAAAAGCCACAGAACAGTGCCGAGTCCGGCCGCAAGGTGTCCACCGACCGTGGCCAGCGCCACTCTGTACCACAGACCCATCGCCCCGTGGGAAGATGACCTTCGGCGTCTGAGGTCAGGATGCTCCTCCACATCACCCGCCACGGGCAGGTCCTGCCCGCCGGCGCCGACACCTGGTCCCATGCCGACTACCCGCCCGGTGATCCGCCGTTGAGTGTGCGAGGCAATCGTCAGGCCCAGCTTCTGGGCGAGCGCCTGGACGCCACGGGATTCGACGGCCGGATCTACTGCTCGCCGTACCGCCGAACCGTCGAGACCGCCTGTCAGGTCGCCGAGGTCGTCGACGCTCAGGTACGACCGGCAGTACCGCTGCGGGAGATCGTCAAGAAGGCCGAGCAGATGCGCGGCTTCGTCGGCATGACCGGCCAACAGCTGGACCGGCTCCACCGGCGCGTGTCCGTGGCCGCGGATTTCCCCGACGAGTGGTGGACGACCCACGCTGAGACGGACAACGAAGTCGAGGCACGTGTCGGTCCCCTCGTAGACCATCTCCTCGACAGCGATGAGGGTGACGTCCTGCTGGTCGGTCATGGCGCCACGGCGGGAGGCGCCACCGACCACCTGCTGCGCCGGTGCGCTCCCGAGCAGATCACCGTGCCCACTCCTGGGTGGAACTGTGCTCTGACGACATTTCGCTGTGCGGACACCGTCGAACTGGTGCGGCGCATGGACACGGCGCACCTGCCGGAGGACCACGTCACTTCGAATGCGCAGTCACGCGCCCGGGTACTCGCCGCAGAAACGAAGAACGGGGCGGTGCGCTGAGAGATGATCCTCCCCCAGCGCACCGCCCCGTTTTCCTGACGGGCGATAGAAGTCTACACGGTGCTGATGCCTACCCGGCGCGCCTCAGGCGGTTCCGGGACGCCGCCGCTTCGACGTGGTCGAGCACGGCGTCCAGGTCGAACAGGGGCTTTTGCCACCAGGTCTCGAACCCCTCGAGGCGCGGATCATCGTCGGTCAGGTCGTTGGCGGTGATCAGTATCGCCGTCAGACCCGGATCGACCTCGCACAGGGCCCGGCGCAGCTCGTCGCCCTTGCGGCCGGGCAACCCGAGATCGGTGACCAGGACATCGTAGCGGCCGGCGACAAAGCCGTCGAGAGCCGCCTCGGCACTGGCCGCAGCCACCACCTCGAGGCGCTCCGACAGCAGGATCTCCATGGCCCCGCGAATGAGTTCGTCATCCTCGACGAGCAACACTCGACCTCGGGTCGACGGCACGGTGGCCGCCTTGTTTCCGGTGTGTTGAAAATCAGTCATTGTCATCATCGTTCTCCTCGTTGTTCCGGTCTGCTACCCGGCCGACGTCTGTATCCTGCTCCCGTTCCCGCAGGCCGTCCGGAACTGCCGATCCTGTGTGCGTCATCACCTCTTCTGCCGTCCAGCCCTCGGTGACACGCTCGCTGACCTGACGTGCTGCCTCGGCCAACGGCAAGCCCTCGCCCGCCACCTCGATGGCACGCAGGAGATCATCCATGTCGCCGGCCGACACGCCGGCCGCCAGAAAGTGTTGGCCTACGGAGACGGCCTCGTCGTCGCTCAGGCCCAGATGGCGCAGGTGGGCGACCGCTTCGCTGGCCCGCAGGAATCCGCCCACCGAGGGTTCACTCTCGAGGGCACTGGCAAACAGTCGGCGGAGCCAGACCCCATCCGCCCGACTGCGTCGCAGCAGGTGCACTCGCAGCACCGTTTCGCGCACGGACACACGCCCCGCGTCGAACCGCTTGTGCAGTCGTGCGGCGATCTCGCACGCCTGACTGAGCTCCCGCCCCCAGCGATCCAGCGCCGGCAGCAACCGATGGGGCGGGATCTGTTTCGCCAGCCCCTCCGACGTCTTGTCGATGATCAGATCCACAGGGGCTTGAAAACGCAGGGCGCCGGCGATGGCCTGCACGAGGCTGTCCGCCGGCGGGGCCCCGGCCACCGCCACCCAGCTGTCCAGCAGATGTACTGCCGCCTCCCTGTCCACACCGAGTTTGACGAGGTCTTCGGCGGCGGCGGCGATGACAGTGTCGGCCGCTACGGGGCTCAGCGAGAGCGACAGAGACAGGATCAGCCTACAGAAAGTCAACGATTCCCTCGCTCGCCTCGTTCGGCGGCGGCATCTCGAGGATCCGCATCAGGGAGTTCTGCTGGCCGAAGCCGTCGGCCACACTCTCGGCCGCCTGCGGATCGGTGATCCAGCGCTGACCATCGACGACGAACATGTACTGGTAAACCCCCGGCATCACCGGCACCACCGCCTGCCAGTGTCCGTCCCCGTTGGCATCGGCCAGGCGGATCGCCCGCGCGTCCCAGCCGTTGAAGTCCCCCGCCACCGAGACGCTGTGCGCCGACGGAGCCGCCACCGAGAAGCGCACCAGGATCATGCGGTCGTCGTCGTCGGGGCCGCTCCAGCGGGAGGTGAGCACACCGGTCACGACACACAGGGCCGCCACCATCGCCCACTGCAGCGCCGGCCGAACCTGCCGTGTCTGCACCCGGAACCAGCTGGCAGCCCACTCGCTCAGCCAGCCGGGTGACGTGTCGGCCGGTCGCGCCGCCTGCTGCGCCACATCTGCCGCGAAGTTCGTTGGCAGCGACGCGGGCGGCGGTGTTTTCAGGATCTCGACGGCCCGTGCCAGGGCACCGTCCAGTTCGCCATCGAGTGGCTTCCCGCTGTTCATGGCTATGGTTTACTCTTCCTCGTACTCGGGTAACAGTTCTCTGAGCATGTGGCAGGCACGATGGATGCGGACCTTCACGGCCGACAGGCCGATGCCGAGTTGATCGCACATCTGCTCGTGGCTCAGATCCTCCACGTGGCGCAGGACGAAAGCTTCACGGTACCGGTGCGGCAGCTCCATGAGCGCCCTCTGGATCCGTTCTCCCAGCTGTGCGTCCTCGACCAGGTGGCTGGACGACGACCGACTACCTTCCTCAAAGCTGTCGTCGAATTCGACCGTGTCCCGCCGTGTGCGCCAGCGATCCCTGGTCAGATTCGTCGCCGTGCGCGTCAGCCACCGCGTCAGCGCCTGGCCGTCCTCGATACGGCGTAGGTTCTGCAGCAGACGCAGGAAGGTATCCTGGGTGATATCGCGCGCCGCCTCGACATCCCCCGTCAGCCGGTAGCTGAGGCGATACACCCGGTCCTGGTGCCGCTCCACCAGTTCGCGGGACGCCTCCTCGTCGCCGTCGCCGGCTCGCCGCACGAGCTGTTTGTCGTATGTGAAGTCGGTATCCTGCAAGCGATGCTCCCGGGCACAATCTGACACCCCTGTCGGACTCCTGCAACAGAACCGTCAGCATCGAAGCAGCACCTGACGCCCATCGCAGGCGATCACCCGTCGCGCTTCGAGATCCCGGAGCACGCGGCTGACGGTCTCCCGTGTACTGCCAGCCAGACCTGCGAGCAGCACCTGGCTCGGACGGCGACGGATCAGCACCCCGTCGGGGTGAGACTCACCCCCCTTGGCTGCCAGCTGTCGCAGCGTGTCCTCGACGCGGCCATGTACGTTTTCGAGTGTCAGACGACGCAATGTGTCCTCTGCCTGCCGGATGCGCCGGGCCACCGCCTGCAGACACGCTAGCCGCACACCCGACTCACGCAGCAGCAGCTCACCGAACACGCTGGCCGGGATCACGAGCAACTCGCACCGCCGCAGCGCGACGACCCGGAACCTCCCTGGAGGCGCCTCCATCCCCGAGAATTCACCGAAGAAGTCCCCCGGCTCGAGCAGCGCCAGGATCACCTCGCGATTCTGCCTTTGCGGCGAGCAGACTTTCATCGCGCCCTGCCGCAGGATGCACAGACCAGGCCCCCTCTCGCCAGACCCTGACAGCACCGAACGGCCGCGCACCTGCAGCATCCGGGCATGGGCCGCCAGGTCTTCGATCACGGTCTCTGCCAATGTTTCGAACAGCGGGCAGTCGCGCAGCACCCGGAGCGTTCCGCTCTTGCGCAGGAAACCGTTGTGGTGGTCCCGGCCGTTGGCCTGTGCCGGGGCCGCCACAGTGGCCTCCTGAGCGCGGAGTGCGCCGGTCACCGCGAACCGCCTGAGTCATCGCCGTCGTCGCGCAGGGCGACGGCGCTGATCAGCAGCATCAGGACCAGTGGTCCCGCCAGTAGAATAGCGTCCATCCTTCATCCTTCCGTTTTGGGTATGCCAGGAAGGACGATGGACCGGGGGCAGGGTTACAGGAGTTATTCGACCGAATCTTCGCTGCGCAGAACCCGCTCGAGGCGTTGGTCGGCGGCGATCAGCTTCTTCCGCACCAGGACCATGGCGTTGCGGTAGAGACGTATGGCCAAACCCGAGTCGTCCTGCATCAGCTGCTGCAGCGGCCGCTTGTGGATGACGAGGGCCGACGCCGCGGCCCGAACCCGCACGGTGGCGGCACGGGTCTCGCCGCTGAGAAGCCCTGTCTCACCGATGGTCGTCACCGCTGTCTCGTGCGCCAGTTGCGTGTCAGAACTGCTGAGAATATCGACACTGCCGGAGACGATGATGAACATGCGGTCGCTGTCTCTGCCGGCGTGGCACAATACCGCACCTGCCTCGAAGGACTCCTGTCTGCAGGCACTGAACATGCGCTTGATCTGCGTTGGCGAGAGGTCGACGAACAACTGCAGCTTCTGCAGGCTCGCAAGAAGTGCGGGGGTCAGGTCCATGGCGGCGTCTCAGATGCTTCGGTGGCGATGCCGACCGCGTTGCCGGAGAAGTGACACGGCAGGCCGGTTGTGGTGTTGTATTTTCGAGAGTGTACGCCCCAAGCTGTTTGGCAACCCTCCGCCTGTCAAACCCCCTGAAGACCCCTGAAGAGTGAGAGACCGATGGTTCGAGCCGCGACCTGCCTGCCCATCTTCACTGTTCTGCTGCTGCTCGGCGCCGGTTCCGCTGGCGCCTGCGGCGGTTTCTTCTGCAGCTTCTCGCCGATGAACCAGGTCAGCGAGCGCATTCTTTTCGTCGACCGGGGCGACTCGGTCACGGCCCATGTGCAGATCGCTTACGTGGGCGAAGCCGCCGATTTTGCCTGGATTCTGCCCGTGCCGTCACGCCCCTCCCTCGCGGTCAGCCACAACGAGGTCTTCCGCCAGCTGCAGTCGGCGACGCAGCCGACGTTTCTGCTCGAATGGGAGGAGGACGGGGACGAGTGTGGACTCCTGTTCCCGCCATTCGCCCGCCTTGAAGAGGCTGTGCCGACATCGGCCCAGGATGACGGGGTCACCGTCGTCGCCGAGGAGCGGGTGGGACCCTATGAGACGGTGGTGCTCACCAGCGAAACGCCGGAGGCCGTGGTCAATTGGCTGACAGACAACGGCTACCAGCTCGGAGCTCTGGGGCCCGGTCTGCTGGCCCCTTATGTTGAGATGGGCATGCACTTTCTCGCCCTGCGCCTGTCCCCGAACCGTGAGCTCGGTGACCTGCAGCCCATCGCCATGACCTACGCCGCTCACACACCCATGATTCCCATCCAGCTCACGGCCATCGCCACCGAGCCCGACCTCGGGGTCACCGCCTGGATCCTGGGCGAGGATCGCGCCGTGCCGATCAACTACCGGCACGTGCAGATCAACGAGGCCCTGGTGGACTGGTTCAACGGCGGCTTCAACTACGACGACGTGGTGACCGCCGCCGTGAACGAGGCCGAGGGCGGTCTTGCCTTCGTCACCGACTATGCCGGTCCGAGCGCCATTATGAAGGACCGCTTCTTCCGGCCTGACCGCTGGGACCTGGATGCGCTGCGTCGGATCGACGACGCCGGCAGATTCATCAGCGCCATGTTGCGTCAGGGCTTTCCGCGCGATGCGCAGATGCAGACACTGCTTCGACGCCATGTGCCGATGCCGGCTGCGGTCCTCGAAGAGGGGGTCCTGCGTGTCGTGTTTGGCGGTGATGTCGAAGCGTACCGCCAAGCGGAGAAGGAGGGTCGATTGCAGGCCATCGCCGAACGGGCGTTCTACAACGACATCGATGCCTTTGCCGAATGGACACAGGAGCTCGTCTTCGACGCCGACGCCTTTGCCGGCGCTCTCGACGCGGCTGTCGTAACCCCGCTGCGCGAGACGCAGGAGCTGTTCGGTCGGCACGAGACACTCACGCGCCTGTATACGACTCTCTCCGCCGAAGAGATGACCCGCGATCCGGCCTTCGATTTCAATCCGGATCTGTCCGACGTCAGCAATCTGCGTACGGCGGCAGCCCGCTGGGAGTGTGAGGTCGATGACCCGGATTCGCTGAACTTCGAGGAACTCACCCTCGTCGTCACCCTGCGGGATGGTCGAGAGGTCCGCTCGCAGCCCTTCGAGAACATCGGTGAAGTGCCACGACCTCTGCCGGTCGACGTGCCGGCAGCGGCGATCATCGAACAGATGGATACCGCCGGAGATCCGGTGCCGATCCGACGGCTCACAGCGGTCACAGAGACCACCGGCGAAGCGCTGCCCGTCGCCTTCGATCTGGATGCGGCCTATCCGAACCCTTTCAACGCGGCCGTCATCGTGCCCTACCGCGTGCCTGAGTTGGGCATCGACCACCCGGTCACCTTGCGGGTCTATGATCTGCTCGGTCAGCCGGTGCGCACCCTCGTGCAGGACTCACGCCCTCCGGGGCGGCATCTGGCCCGTTGGGACGGCCGTGATGCCTCGGGAACGCCGGTGTCGAGTGGGGTCTACTTCGTCCGTCTGCAGACGTCGGCGGCCCTGTTGTCGCGGAAACTGCTCTACTTGAGGTAGTCGCTGACGCGCAGGGCCTCGAGCAACCCGGTGCGGATCGTCTCGAGAGCGTCGTAGTTGACGATCTTGCGACCCTCGGCGTCGACTACGTAGAACGCGTCGTTGGCCTGGTCGACAACGGTGCTGACAATGGCCATGTGGATATCGAGGCCACTCTCACCGAGGCCGTGTGTCAGCGTGTAAAGCAGACCCACGCCATCGCGGGCGTTGACGTCCACCACGGTGTAGCGATCCGACACCTGGTTCTCGAACAAGACCTCCGGCTCCCGCACCGGCCGCTCGGCCCGTCGTCCCCAGTTGGCGCTGTACTTGTCGAACAGGTCCGCCACCTCGACCTGACCGCCGATGACGTCACGCAGAGCGCCCAGGACCCGGTCCTTCTTCCAGGGCGGCAGAACCGGCGTTCCGTCGACGTCGGTGACCTGAAACGTGTCGATGACGACATCGTCGTCGCGGGTCTGTACGTCGGCGTGCAGAATGTCGATGTCGTTCACCGCCAGCACGCCGCAGATCTTAGCCAGCAGGTGACTCTGGTCGCGCGCACCCACCACGAGCTCGGTGCGCTCGCTGTGCTCGACGAACTCCAGCTCGATGGCGCCGTCGGCGGCAGCCAGCCGGGAGACAAACGCCAGGTGGCGTTCGATCTGGGTCAGATCGTACGTCACCAGATACCGCGGCGGCAGCTGCTGCACGTGCCGCTCGAAGACCTCGACCTGCTGCGGCGGCCATATCCCCTTCATCGTCGTCAGATGAGTGTCGGCGATCTGGCGGGCATGCTGACGGTCCTCCAGCGCCTTGAGACCGGACTCCAGCTGCTCCTTCGTCTTGTGGTACAGCTCCCACAGCAGGGCTCCCTGCCAGTCCGACCAGGCATCAGCCGCCACCGAGGACAGGTCGCCGTAGGATAGCAGGTAGAGCGCTCTCAGCCATTCGGTGTTGGCAAACCGGCCGGCGAAGTCGGCGATCATCTTATAGTCGTCGAGATCGCGTCGCAGGGAGATGATGACCATCTCCTGGTGATTCTCGATGAGAAACAGGACGAATCGCGTATCGGCGTCGTTCAGACCGATACGCTCGCACAGAGCACGTCCCATCTCCATGCCCTCGCTGATGTGCTCGGTTCGGCGCGACTTGCCTACATCGTGCAGCAACATGCCGAGAAACAGCAGATCCTTGCGCGCCAGAGACCCGTAGAGCTCTCTCATCGTGCCACGCGCGTCGGCGCGGTGCAGTCCCTCGAGTTTCTCCAGCCCCACGAGGGTGTGCTCGTCGACCGTGTAAACGTGATAGATATCGTACTGGACCAGACAAGTGGTTTCGCCGAACTCCGGCAGATAGGCGCCGAGCACTCCCAGTTCGTGCATCCCCCGCAGTGTCTCGGCAGATCGATGCTTGCGTTTGAGCAGGCCCAGAAACAGGTCGCGTGCTTCGGGGCTGCGGCGCACGTCGTCATCGATGAGGTGCACATTCTGCCGCACCAGCCGCGACGCTGGCTCGCTGAACGCCAGTCGCTTGGTCTGACACAGGTCGAACAACCGCAGCAGCCGCAGGGGATCCTCGGCCAGCCAGGGGGCCCCGGCAGGCAGCTCGATCTGGTTGTCGATAGCCACCACACCGGGTTCGAGCAGCAGACGACGGCCCTTCTTGGGTCGTGCCCGCAACCGCTCGAAGCCGAGGCGGACGGCATGGAAGGTGGACTTGGCGTGCAGATAGTAATCGCGCAGGAAGGCCTCCACGGCCAGCTCGCGACCCCGGTCTGCACCGGTGCGATCCGTCGTGCCCATGCGGCGCACATGCCCCCCGGAAGCGAGAACCTCTGCTGCCCCGTCCACGCTGCGATCGGAATAACCCAGCGTCTGCGCTACCAGCGGCTTGCTCTCGTTCTCGAGCACGTCATGCTTGCGCCCGGTAGTGAAATGCAGCTCGTGGCGTACGCGCCAGAGAAAGGCACGGGCTTCTTTCAGGGATTCGAGGTCGACCTCGTCGAGGTAGTCGGCCAGGGCGTCGTCGATACCGGCCTGCCGCAACTCGCACTTGAGCCCCCACTCCAGCAGGTGGATCTCGCGCAGTCCGCCGGGAGACTCCTTCACATTCGGCTCGAGGAGTTGCACCGAGCCGGCGTGAGCTCCGCGTGCCAGATGCAGCTTGTGCAGACGCCCCGCCGCACTCTTTGGCAGCTGCTTGAGCAGACGGGCCTGGAAATCGGCGAACAGATCCGTGTCCCCTGCCAGCAGCCGGGCGTCGAGCATAGCCGTGCACGACTCGAGATCCTCACGCGCCATCTTCGTCGACTCGGACAGCGTCCGACTGCTGTGCCCGATGTCGAAACCGACGTCCCACAGCGGGTGCAGGACACCGCTGATGAACTCCGGCTTCTTGTGACGCTCGCGGGCGAAGAGAAAGAGCAGGTCCACATCGGAGCTCGGACCCATCCGCTGGCGCCCGTACCCGCCCAGCGCCAGCAGAGCGTGCTGGCCGTCGCTCCTGTCCAGGGCGGCGGTGTACGCATCCAGCACGATCGTGTCCGTCGTATCGGCGATGGCCGTCGCCGTTTCGAGCCCTCCGGCACCGTCCCGGTGGGCGGCGGCGAGCTGTTCCATACGCTGCTCGCGGAACCGGAGACGGGCCTCCGTCGAACCCGCCGTGCCACTGGCCTGTAGTGCCTCCTGGAGCTGGTCGGCGGTCAACGGCTCCGCCTTCTGGCCTTCTTTGCCTTGCTCCCGGCACGTTTCCGGCGAGGACTGGCCAGGGCGGCTGCCAGGGCCCCGTCGAAGTCGTCGACCAGGGTGAAGGCCATCGACTTCCGGATCTCGTCCGGCACGTCCTCCAGGTCCTTCTCGTTGCGCCTCGGCAACAACACGGTACGGATGCCGGCGCGCTGGGCGGCCAGCACCTTGTCGCGGATCCCCCCCACGGGAAGGACCCGTCCGCGCAGGGTGATCTCTCCCGTCATGGCCACGTCCCGCCGTACCGGTTTGCCGAGGAACATCGACGTCAGGGCCACTGCCAGGGCCACTCCCGCGGACGGCCCCTCTTTCGGCGTCGCTCCCGCGGGGACATGCAGGTGGATGTCGGACTCGTCCACATCGACCGCATCGATGCCGAGCTCATCAGCCCGAGCCTTCAGGTAGCTCAGGGCGGTCTGGGCCGATTCCTGCATGACGTCGCCCAGTTGTCCGGTGAGGATCAGATTCTTGCGGCCCTTCATGCGGCTGGCTTCGATGAACAGGATCTCCCCGCCTACCGCCGTTGCCGCCAGTCCCGTGGCCACGCCGATCTCGTCGCCCCCCTCGGCCACTTCCGAGTAGAACTGCGCCGGCCCGAGAAACTCGGCGAGCCGCGCCTTGGTCACCGTGATCGAGCCCTTGCGTCCCTCGACGAACTGGACCGCTGATTTGCGGCACAGCGCCCCGAGCTCCCGTTCCAGGTTACGGACGCCCGCCTCGCGGGTGTACTCCTCGATCAGTTGCGCAAGGATCTTGTCCGACACCTTCATCTTGCTCACCGACAGGCCGTGTTCGGTCAGCTGTCGTGGCAGCAGGTGGCGGCGAGCGATCTGCACCTTCTCGTGGGGTGTGTATCCGGGGATGGCGATCTCTTCCATGCGGTCTCGCAGGGCCGCGGGCACCGTGTTCAGCACATTGGCGGTGGTGATGAACATCGCCTGCGACAGGTCGAAGGGCAGATCGAGGTAGTGATCCTCGAAGGTCGAGTTCTGCTCCGGATCCAGGACTTCGAGCAGCGCCGCTGCCGGATCACCGCGAAAGTCGGCGCCCACCTTGTCGATCTCATCCAGCATGAACACGGGGTTGTTCGATCCGGCTTTCTTCAACCCCTGGATGATCCTCCCCGGGAGGGCCCCCACGTAGGTGCGACGATGGCCGCGGATCTCGGCTTCATCGTGGACACCGCCGAGAGATATGCGCGTGAATTCCCGCCCCATGGCGCGGGCGATGGAACGGCCCAGTGACGTCTTGCCCACACCCGGCGGTCCGACAAAGCAGAGAATCGGACCCTTCGACTCCTTCTTCAGACGGCGCACCGCCAGATACTCGAGGATTCGTTCCTTCACCTTGTCGAGGCCGAAATGGTCCGCCGCGAGGATGTCGCTGGCCTGCTTCAGATCGAGATGATCCTCGGTGGAGTTCTTCCACGGCAGCTCCAGCAGCCAGTCGACATAGGTGCGCGCCACCGAGTACTCCGGAGAGGATGACATCATCTGCTCGAGGCGGCCCAGCTCCCGGTCCACCGCGGCGGCCGCCTCCTTCGACAACCCGGCCTCCTCGGCCCGGCCGCGCAGATCATCGAGCTCGGCACTGGACGGATCGGAGCCGGACAATTCCTTCTGGATCTGCCTCAACTGTTCCCGCAGGTAGTGCTCCCGCTGCGTCTTGCCGAGCCGTTCCTGCACTTGATTCTGGATGTTGGCGCCGATCTCGAGGATCTCCTGCTCCCGGGCCAGAACGCCGGAGATGTACTGTAGGCGTTTGGCGATGTCGACCTCGGCCAGCACGCCCTGCTTTTCTTCCAGCGGCAGGTCCAGATAGAAGGCCACGAGGTCGGCCAGACGACCCGGGTGCTCGATATTGACGGCCACGACCTTCAGTTCCTCCGGCAGCTGCGGCGACAGGTCGACGACGGCCTGGAACTGACTGTTGACGCTGCGCATAAGGCCCTGAACCTCGGTGGAACTCTCGTCACCCACGTCGGCGAGCCGGCGCACCCGTCCCAGCAGAAAGGGATCACTCGTTTCGAGGGCTTCCAGTCGGCCTCGCTCCAGCCCCTGGATGATGAACCGGATCGAGCCGTCGGGCAGTCGCCAGATCCGATGGATCTTGGCGATCGTGCCGATGGGGTAGATGTCATCCACGGCCGGCTCCTCCACATCGGCCAGACGCTGGGTGAAGATGCCGATGGGGGCCCCCTCTTCGGCCGCCTTTTCCAGGGCTCGCAGCGAACGCTCGCGTCCGGCGGTGAGCTGGTTCGGCATGTGGGGATAGACAACCGTGTTGCGCAGAGGCAAAACGGCCATGGCCGGTACGGCGTCGCTGACCACGACGATGTCGGCTTCAGCGGTGTCGGTTGGTTCGCTCACGGGGATTCCTTTCCTCTTCCGAGGCTACACTTCCCCTTCGACAGGTGTCAAGCGGCTTGACATCATTGGATACTGCCCGGGATATTGCCGCCATGACCCATACGACCGAAGTCCCCCAGGAATCCGCCCTTCTCGTTGGCGTCGCTCTGCCCGGTGTACCCACGTGGGAAGCCGAAGAATCTCTCGACGAACTCGCCCGCCTCGCCGACACGGCCACGCTGGCCATCGTCGGCAAGGTTCTGCAGAACCGCAAACGCATCGATCCCACTTTCTACATTGGCAAAGGCAAGGCGAACGAGCTGCAGGATCTCGCCGGCAGGTCTGACGCCGACATGATCATCTTCGACAACGATCTGTCGCCGGCTCAGATGCGTAATCTCGAGAAACTCACCGACAAGCGCATCCTCGACCGCAGCGCCATCATCCTCGATATCTTCGCCCTTCATGCCCGTTCGCGCACGGCCCAGGTACAGGTCGAGTTGGCCCAGCTCAACTACCTCATGCCCCGCCTGACCCGGCAGTGGAGTCACCTGTCTCGCCAGGCCGGTGGCGGCGCCATCCGCGGTATGGGCGCCGCCGGCGTGCGTGGCCCGGGTGAAACACAGCTCGAAATCGACCGGCGACTGATCCGCGGGCGCATCAGCCAACTGCAGCGCGAGCTCAAGCGCATCGGCAGCCAGATGGCCACCAGCCGCAAGAGCCGTGGCGACTCTTTCCGTGTGGCCCTTGTAGGCTACACCAATGCCGGCAAGTCCACCTTGATGCGGGCCCTGTCCGGCTCGGACGTGCTCGTGCAGGACCAGCTCTTCGCCACCCTCGACTCCACGACCCGCGCTGTCGACATCGATCAACGACACAAGATTCTGCTCACCGACACGGTGGGATTCATCCGTCGCCTCCCCCACCACCTGGTCGCGTCTTTCAGAGCCACTCTGGAGGAGACGATCGAGGCGGATCTGTTGCTGCACGTCGTCGATCTGAGCCACCCGCACTACGATCACCAGATGGAGACCGTGCAGAGCGTGCTCAATGACCTTGGCGTCGAAGATCGCCCGACACTGACCGTGTTCAACAAGATCGATCAGATCGGGGAAGGCGATGAGGTGGAGGTCCACATCCGCGCCGCGGCCGACCAGGCCGATCGCGTCGCCATCTCGGCTCACACCGGCGACGGCCTTGAGGTCCTGCGGGACAAGATCCTCGCTCGCTGTCAGGAGCACGAAGTAACCCTCGACCTCAGGATCCCCCAGGCCGAAGGCCGCCTGTTGTCACAGCTGCACGAACAGGGCGAGATCCTCGAACAGAGCTACGATGCCGAGGACGCCCATCTGCGCGTCCGCCTCGGCCGTGCCTGGGCGCAACGGTGGGAGCTGGAGCGCTACCAGCTGAACTGAGCTGGGAGTTTGCCCGGAGAGCTTGCTCTCAAGGGGCTTGTTCCCCCTATTCCTTCAGCGCCCCCGCTGTCAGGCCCCGGATGAAGTACCGCTGCAGCGACAGGAACACGACGATCACCGGCAGCAGACTCAGCAGGGCTCCCGCCATCTGCGCCCCGTAGTCCGTGTTGAACTGGCTGCTCAACGAGGCCAGTCCCACGGGCAGGGTCTTCATCGAATCGTCCGTGGCCACCAGCAGGGGCCACAGGAACTCACGCCAGTGAGCGGTGAAGGTGATGATGGCCAGCGTACCCAGCGCCGGCAGTGACAAAGGCAGCACGATCCGCCAGTACACGGCAAATTCCCGACAGCCATCGATCCGCGCCGCGTCCAGCAGCGACTGCGGGATTCCGAGCATGTACTGGCGCAGCAGGAACACGCCCAGTGGTCCTGCCAGGGTCGGCAGGATGAGGCCGGCGTAGCTGTTGAGCAGGCCGAATTCCCCCACGATCAGAAACTGCGGAATCAGCGTCATCGATCCCGGTACCATCAGTCCCGCCAGTACCAGATAGAACAGCGCCTCCCGCCCGACGAAGCGCTTGCGGGCAAAGGCGTAGGCCGCCATCGACTGGATCCACAGCACGGCCAGGGTGGCGACGACGGCCACGATCGTGCTGTTGAGCAGCCAGTGAGGGAAGCCGGACAGTCTGAGCACGTCGCCATAGGTGCTCAAGGTGGGCTCGGTGGGAATCCAGTGCAGCGGGTTGCCGGTGACGACCCGGTGATGCTCGAAGGAGATCAGCAGCATGAACACGAAGGGCACCAGCGACGCCACGGCAAGCCCGCCAGAGAGCAGGTATCGCAGTTTTCTCATGCAGCGTCCTCATCACGACGACCGTAGCGCATCTGCGCCAACGTCAATCCCATGACCAGCAGGAAGAGCAGCACGCTCATGGTCGCCGAGTGGCCGAGCTGATCGAAGTGGAAGGCGCCACGGTAGATGTAGTAGACGACGGAGACACTGGCGTTGGCCGGCCCGCCCTGGGTGAGGATGAAGACAGCGTCGAAGAGCTGCAGATTCCAGATGACGCCCATGACGCTGAGAAACAACAGGGTCGGACGCAGCATCGGCAGCGTGATACGTGAGAACAGCTGCCAGCGGCCGGCCCCGTCTACCCGGGCCGCCTCGTAGAGCTGGGATGGTACCGCGTCGAGGCCGGCCAGCAGGACGATGACCCAGAAGCCGTACCCACTCCACACCTGGAAGGCGGCGATAGCGGGGATCACCCAGTCGGGGTGACCCAGCCAGTTCTGTGGCGGCAGACCGAAGGCGCCGAGAAACCAGTTCAGCGGCCCCGCCTGTCCCGGGGTCAGCAGGGCCCGCCAGATGATGGCCAGAGCGATGGCCGAACTGATCAGCGGTAAGAACAGACACACACGAATCAGACTCTTCCACCATCTCGCCAGAGGATGCACCAGCAGCGCCGTAGCCAGCGACAGTCCCATCGCCGCCGGCACCGCCAGGGCCGCGTACACGGCCGTGTTGCGCAGGGCTGTCTTGAAGAACGGATTCGACCAGACTTCGCCGTAGTTGGCCAGCCCCACATACCGGGTGCCCTCGAGCAGGCCCCCGCTCTGCAGCGACAGGCCGAAGGCCCAGACCACGGGGGCCAGCAGGAACACGGTGAACAGGGCCAGATAGGGGGCCAGGAAGGCGTAGGCGCTGCGATCGGACCGTATCATCAGCGCAGGGCCACGAGGGCGTCCACGGCCGCTGCAGCGGCGGCTACGGCCTCTTCCGGTGTGCGTCGGTCGAGGAGCATGGCCTGCACCTCTGCCTGGATGATCGTATGCACCAGCCGCAGTCGGGGATGCAGTGGATACGGCACGAGGTAGCGCTGCCCCCGGATGAAGGTCTCCAGGCGAGGATCGTCCTGTGGTGCCTGCCAGTCCTTGCGGGCGCCGAAGAGCTGCACCACCTCCATCATCGCCGCCGACGGTGTTGACGAAGTGAGCTCGCAAAGAAGCTCGAAGGCCTCGCGCGGGCGCGGCGAATCTTGGGACAGCACCCAGAAGCCGCTGTTGCCGAAGGCGCCCCGTCCTTCGTAGAAGTCGGTCGCCGGCCCACGGGGAACGATGGCCGCCCCGAAGGGCAGGTCGGGGAAATCGCGCTTGAGGATGTGGATCGTCGACTCCGGCGCGATCAGCATGCCGGCACGGCCATCGTAGAACAACTCGGACGGGCCGGGGTGCAGCCCGTCTTCAGGCACGATGCCGTCGCGCGCGAGCTGTCGCATGAAGCCGAAACCCACGGCCCCGCGCTCGGCAAAGCCGTTGTGCCTGCGATCGGCGTCCAGCAGGTCGGCCCCGCCCTGCCAGAGAAACGGGTAGATGGCGTTCGGATTCACATCGAGGGTCGACCAGGCCAGGCCCCATTGGTCCTGAGCGCCGTCCCCGTCGAGATCCTGGCTGAGGGCGAGACCCACCTCACGGAATCGCTCCCATGTCCAGCCATCGAAGTCGGCGGCATCGGGTGTTGCCGGCGGGTAGGCGAGACCGGCGCGATCGAACAGCTCGGGGTTGTAGTAGAGGTGCCAGGACACATAGACGAAAGGTATCCCGTACTGGTGGCCGCCCAGCGAGCCGAGCTGCCACAGATTGTCCGGGTACTCCCGCGACATCGCCTCGATCTGGTCGGGGAACATCTCATCGAGGGCGGTCAGCTTGCCGGCGGCAGCGAAGCGAGGCCAGAACTCGTCCGGCATGTAGGCGACGTCGGGCGGCATGCCTCCCGTATAGGCGGTGGCGTAGCGCTCGTCCCAGCCCTGCCAGGGATGGACCACCGCTTCCAGCCGGAGGTCGGGGTGCTGAGCAAAGAACGGGGCGAGGACGCGCTCGAAGTCCTGGGCGGTCTCACCGTGGGACGCCTTCCACAGACGCAGTACCGGCTCGCCCGGTTCGTCAGCGGCGGAGTGGCACCCCACGCAGACCGTCAGGAGCACACCGAACCCTGTCTTCACCCGGCCAGCTTCCCCTCTGTCAGGGCGTCGTCGATCATGGCGTGGGCGAACTCCCACAGTGCCGGCGCCCCTTCGGCGATGTGCGCGTTGCGCTTCACGACCTGGGTGTGTGTGATGCCGTTTTTCACCCAGGCGGCACCGTCCGTGTGGTAGTTGAGCAACAGGGGTTGCAGGCGGTCGAGGGCCGCAGCATATCGCGACTCAGTCGTCTGCCGCGCCTCGAATTCGTCCCAGAGATCTCGCATCTGCCCTTCCTGATCGGCTGGCAGCAGGGCGAAGATCCGGTCAGCGGCGGCCTGTTCGCGCTCTTCCTTGTCCTCGTGACCGGCTTCGTCATAGGCGAAGGTGTCCCCCGCATCGATCTCTACGAGATCGTGAATCAGATGCATGCTGAGAACCCGGGCGATGTCGACCTCTGCGGCGGCGTGTTCGCACAGGACGACGGCCATCAACGCCAGATGCCAGGAGTGCTCGGCATCGTTCTCCGGGCGCCGGTCGGCAATAAGGACATTCTGGCGAAAGACGTGCTTCAGCGCGTCCATCTGGACGAGGAAATCGAGCTGCTGGGTCAGGCGCTCTGTCGGGGGCAACGTCGCGTTCTCCCTGTGGCGAGTGGACGGGATGGGCTGCGCTCAATATAGGGCAGCCTCAGCGACGATTGGAACCGTTCTATTCTACGAGGAGCATCTTGCCGGTGGCGGTCCGCTCGGCGGCGGTGAGGCGGAAGAAGTACAGACCGCTGCTGATGGCGTGGCCGCTGTCGTCACGGCCGTCCCAGTGGGCCCGGTAGTATCCCGCCGACCTCGGGCCATCGATCAGCGACCGAACCCGCTGTCCCAGCGAATTGAAGATGTCGAGACGTACCGGAAAGTCCTGACGACCAAAGGCGGCGGGGATCCGGAAGGGGATCGTCGTGCTCGGATTGAACGGGTTCGGGTAGTTCGGCCCGAGGACGAACTCCGTGGGCAGGGCCACATCGGTGGCGTCCTGCGCCAGGTCCAGGTCACGGGTAGCGTACTCGGTGCTGAGCAGGCGCACCGTGGTACCGGTCAGGACCTGCGGAAAACCGTCCTGGAACAGCCGCAGACGCACTCGCGCCAGGGCTGCCGGTCCGGTCAGCGACCACACCTGGCCTCGTCGTGCCGAGGCGAGCTCCAGACGGTCCCCCTGTCGTGACACGCGGCTGAATGCACCCAGTGGGTTGGATCGAAAGGCGTCACCCACGCCGAGGTCGTTGTCGTCACTCACCGGTTCGGCCTGCATCGGATCGAAGGGAACCACCAGCTCGTACGCTGCCAGGTCTTCCACCTCCGGAACCCAGAAGGTGAGATCCACCGTGCGGCCTGCCAGCCACTCCTGCTCGGGCGGGGTGTGGATCCAGACCCGATCCGGGGTCTGGCCAGCCTGCTGCGGCAGGACCAGCGACTTGTACACGGGGGGCGCACCCAGTCCGGTGGCGTTGCTGATATTCGAGATCGCCGCCGCCAGGTCTTCCACGCCGACACGATTGTCATTGTTGAGATCGGCGTAGGCGAAACGTGTCTTGGAATTGTCCGTACCCCAGGCGGCGTCGATGACGTTGACGTCATCCTCGTCGATCTCGTTGTCGCCTGAGGCGTCGCCCCCTTTCAGCATGCGGCCGTTCTGATCCAGCAGGAACGAGGCGTCGCCACGTACGTCCGAAGAGAACAGACCGTCCGCCGACGTCAGGAAGATCGACTCGCCGTCGCGGATCGTCAGTGTGTCTGTACGGCCGCTGATGTGGCTGCTGTCCTTCACGGTCAGTACATACCTCCCCGCGGGGATACTGACCAGGGTCAGCGCGCCGCTCTCCGTCGTCAGTACTTCCACGGTATCCGAGGAGGCGCTGCGGTCGTCGTTGGCGGCGATGAAGTAGGTATCGGTGATGTCCATCGTGCTGCCCGGGATTCTCAGATGTATATCCAGCAGACTTTCGTGATCGCCGTTGCCGAGGGGTGGCGCCCGGCCCTCGAGCATCACTGTCGCCGTCAGGCGCCCGCGGGCGACGCGCTGAATCCGCGCCGACTTCGTCGACATACCCGTCGTGCCCCGCAACGGTACCGACCGTCCGGAAATACTGATCGCCGCCTCCGTGTCGTCCACCCCGATCACCACCGTCCCGGTAGCCCCCGCATCGACGACGACCTGAAAACTTGCCAGACCCACCGGTGTTGCGGTACTGCCAATGGTCTGGGCGGTGCCCGTCTTCGAGAAGCGCACCTGCGTGCCGATGGTCGTGTCTTCGAGCACGGTGCCGCCGATACTGTAGATCAGACCCAGATCGGTGAAGGGGCTCGTGGAGTTCACCACCGACACACCGTCGGGGAGATTCAGGGCGGCCGTCACGGCTGTCGCCGTTTCGCCGTCTGTCTGCACGAGCACCTCGAAGGTCAGCGTGTCGCCGGCGCTGGCGCGCATGCGGTTCGGGCCCATCAGCATGTGCGGCGTGGTTCCGGTGGCCGACTTCACCGTCAACGTGTTAGGCCCTTCGCTGACCTCGCCGGCGGTGTTGTCGACGAACGTGGCGTCGGCGCCAATGGCGGCGTAGATGGAGTATGTCCCCTCCGGCATGGAGAAGAACGTAGTGCTCGTATCCCACGAGAAGGCATTGCTGCTGTCCTCACGGATCGAGGTGATCGTCCCCGTCGCCGTGCCGTCGTCACTGTTGATGACGTAGGTATTCTCCAGTCCCCCGGCACCGATCAGATCGGCTTCCAGGCTCGCCACCGTCGTTCGACCTGCGGTGGCTGAGGCGTAGAGACGGATATAGGCGTCGTCGGTACCGGACGCGTCATCCACCATGTAGTCATCCCACTGGAGGCGCAGAATGTCGCCCTGGTTGATTTCCGGTGCTCCGGTTTCCAGAAGGATGTGCGGCGAGTGAGTGATCAGCAGCGAGCCGCCCAACTCGACGGCGACGTTGTCCGAGGCATCGGACAGTACCGCGTACGTCCATATCCGCGTGCCGGTGACCGGGGCATTTGTCGAAGTGCGCAGATCCCACACGTACATGTCGCTGGCGCCATCGCTGTTCTCACTGATGCCGCCGGCAATGAGTTGCGCGTTCCCGTCGCCGGCGTTCGTCAGGGCCGTGGAATCTGAACCGCTGTAGTTCGTCGTCGCCGGATCGACCTCGGTGAAGTAGAGCGTAATGTTGGCGTCGTCGTCGAGGTCGTTGTCGCCGCTGCCCTTCTGCCACTGGAACGTATAGACTGGCTGTGAGCCACTGTCGATCGTTCTCTGTGTGTTGCGTGCCGGCTCGGAGAGTGTATTACGTCCAGCACTAGTGCGCTGTTGCCCACATCCACCGTTTCGCCATCGGATGCAACTGCGTACAGATAATAGGCGCCCTGTGTGATGATGGGTGACGTCACGTCCCACGAATACTCGCGGTCTGTGGCGGAGAGGCTCGTCGACGAGGTGATCGCCGTGCCGCGGGTGCCGGAAACGCTCTTGCCGAGTACAAAGGTTTCGGCCGGATATGTGCCGGAGGCCGACACCGACGTCAGTCCGCTGACGGCGGAGTAGAACAGCTGTACACGGGCCTCGCTGTCGTAGTCGATGACGGCGAAGTCCAGGTCGTACGGATTCGCTTTGGCGCCCGTGCGTTCCCCCGTGTCCACCGTATCGGCGACGATGGGGTCCACCTGCTGGACGACGGGGCCATGGATCAGGGTGATCGCGCCGGGGCTGACGGCAAAGACCGGTGGGTTGTCACCATCGTCGGCGACGAGATAGATGTAGTACTTGTCAGATCGGACTTTCAGGATCGATGCAAACAGGGCTGAACTCTGCAGGACCGAGGGAGGGTCGTCCCAGGTGTAGGTCTGGTTGGTCCCCTCTGTCAGGTCATCGGTGCCGTTGGCGTTGCGTGAACTCACATCGTTCTGGTCGGCGATCAACGTCCCGAAAATGAGAATGTCCTGCACCGTGGCCAGGCCGGCTGCGGGATAGGCGTAGAAGGCGGCGTTCAGCGTGCCGCTCAGATCGTCGTCTGCGTCGGCCAGATCGTAGCGGATCGTATAGGCTGTGTTTGCCGTATCACCGCTGCCATCGGGATCGGTGATGGCTACCGTGGGGGCCGTGTTGGCGGCGACGATGTCGATGTCCGCACCCAGTGCGAAGAAGGCACCCGCCGTCAGGCTGACGGGAGGCGTGCTGCCGACGGCCACCGACCGCTCCGCTGCTGAGCTGTTGGTCACCAGTTGCAGATTCGTCGCCGAGTCGGAGCCGAGCACGTTGAGCTTGACCAGCAGACCGATCTTGTCGTCTTCGTCCCCCCATTCGCGACTGTCGCCGGAACTCTCGTCCACGAGACCTTCAAAGCGTTTCTGCGTGTCCTGCAGACTCGTACCGACTCGTTCCCACGTGCCGCTCAGGAAGCCGTCCGTCGTCGCTCCCGTCGATCCCAGGCCGCTGCCATCGGACGGGTCAGCGGCGTGCACGTAGACCGCCCGGTCAGCCAACTGCGTTCCCGGCACCTGGGGATTGATGGGTGAGTAGGTCAGCGTGTATTCGTAGGCGCCAACGGGAACCGACTTGTCCTCCCACGTTGAAGCGCGTCCGAGGACCTTGAAGTAGGGGTGCTGGTCGACATCGCTGACGCCCTTCACGCCGAAACCCTCACCGGCACCACCGGCAAAAGCCAGGTAGAGACTTTCGAAATCGTGGTGTGTTGCCAGAGCGGGACTCGACAGGTACGTATCGGTGGTGGCGATGCCATCTTCGGTACCGGTGCCATCCGAGTCGTCGTCCCCGACTTTCTCCGGCAACGTCCAGCTCTTGCCGTTGAACGTGGCAAAGTGGATGTCGTGCTCGGCGCCGCCGCTGTAGCCGGCGGAGAAAGCGATGTGCAGATCGCCGCCGACGCCGATGCTGTCATCTACCACCGCCGCCACACGTTCGGTGATCTGCCAGTCGAGTTCGACTTCGTAGGCCCCACCGCCATCGCTGAACAGGGGAGTCGTGCCTGTACTCCAGACGGTCTGAGCCGTCCCCCACGTGGCGGCCACTCCCGTACTCCCATCGTCATCATACTGGTTGTAGCCGATGGACTCGATGGGCGTGTTGTCCGCCCATTTGTAGACGGAGTAGATGCGGTCCGGCAGCCGGCTCCGGTCGATGGCGAGTGTGGGGAAGTAGAAGGTTGCGTCTCGATTGAGGGCCGCATTGCTGGCGGCCTCGTCGACGAAAGCGGCCACCGTAGCTCCGTCGGTGTCCTGGTCCCAACCGAAATTGGTGACGTTCACCCAGGTTGTGTCCGTGGATAGCCGCTTGTGCTCGATGCGATCATCGGCATCACTGAAGTAGACCACGTGCAGATTGTCACCGTCGCCGATGGCCAGATCAGGCCCGGTGTGCCGCTTGGCGTCGGCTGTCAGACGAACACCGCCGCTTGACCCGGGCGTACCCAGTGAGCCCACGGGTACCTGTACAAAGGGACTGACATGATGGTTGATCTTGGCGAGCAGTACATCGTCGGTACCGCCGCCCTGCGTGGCACCCCGTACGTAGCTGATGAAGATGCGATCGCGATCGTCGATGACCATCCGCGGGAAGGCCGTGCTGTGTCCTTCGGTGTTGCCGGCTGTGGTCACATCATTGATCGTCAGCGGTGATTCCCACGTCTGTCCGCCGTCGAGGGAGTATCCGAAGTAGATGTTGTCGTCATGAGATCGATCTGCCGTTGTCGTGAAGGCATAGACAATCCTCGGATCGCCACTGCTGTCGACCTCCAGATCCAGTGTCGAAAAGGCGGTACCGCCACCATCGGTGGACAGCAGATAGTAGCTCAGACCACCCGACACACTGACGGGCGTGCTGAAGGTGGCGCCGCCGTCGGTAGAGTTGGCATAGAACACTTCGTACGCCGCCGTCGATCCTCCGGTGAACACGGGTCCCGTGGTCGATGTGGACGCCTCGATCCAGGCCAGGTGGAGTGCCGGAACGTCCGATGCCGCCTGCGTGACGCCTTCGAGGGGGATATTGTCGCTCGTTCCGAAGGGAGCTACGTCGACGATGGCGACATCGATCTGCAGGCCGTCTGTGTTGGTGGTACTCTGCTGCTCGCTGCGTTCCACGGCGTGGAAGTGGCCGATGACTGGATAGTCAGGTGTGGCCGCCTGGTTCAGGTCGACGCGGATGGACACGTCGCTGCCCGAGACGAAGTCCTGGACGGTGGTGCTGTCGGCGGGGTTGAAGCCGACTGGAGTACGATTCTCAAATAGAGGAGCGGCCGCTTCTGCGACCTGAATCGACGTGAACAGCACCGCAGCTGCCCATGTGGTGAGACGACGCACGTCAGTCCAGCCTTACTTGACGAGGGTCATCTTGCGCGTCTGGCGGAATTCCGCCGTGCGCAGTTCGGAGATGTACATGCCTGCCGCCACCTGCCGACCGGCATCATCACGGCCATTCCAGACGATCGTGTGGAACCCCGGAGACATGGGGCCCGACAACAGGGTCCGGACGCGCTGACCGAGCAGATTGTAGATCTGCAGCCGCACGTCGTCGGTCGCCCCCTGCAGAGCAAAGGGAATCGCCGTCGTCGGGTTGAAGGGATTGGGGTAGTTCACGTCCAGTACCGGTTGCTGCGGCAACAGCATCTCGAAGAGAGAGTTGCTCCAGGCCACCTGGTCCGGCTGGTACCCCGTGTTCAACAGCACGCCGTCACCCAGGGTCAAGCTCTCTTCGGCCCCGGTATCGATCACCTCGAACCACAGCTTCGCCAGCGAGCCAGTTCCGGCGGCCGACCACTGCTTGCCGATACGTGAGCTGAGCACGCGTAGTGATCCGTCCTCCACACGGACGTCGAAGACAGACCCGTACGGATTGGCGGCAAAGACATCCCCCTTTTCGGCACGGTCCGGCAGCGGTCGCAGCCTCGTTTCGTCCAGATCAATACGGAATTCGTACCCTGCCAGGTCTTCGATACCAAGGCCATACACCTCGATTCCCAGCACCTCCCCAGGCGCCACGGCCCGGTCGGGCCGCACGCTGATCGGCCGCAGCTCCAGCGCCGCCCGATCGTTCCTCGCCCCGGGGTTGCCGGCAGTGACGGTGGCCACCTTGTAGACTGGCGGCGCACCGAAACCCTGGCTGTTGCCGAAATTCGATGTCGTCACCGTCAGATCGGAGGCGCCGACGATATCGTCGTTGTTGATGTCGGCCTGCTCGAAGTTGTCCACCGCGTCATCGGTGCCCCAGGCAGCAATAATCAGGTTGACATCATCCTCGTTGATCTCGTTGTCCTCGCTCACGTCCCCGGCGATCAGCTCGCGCCCACTGGAGGGTAGCAGAACCGTCGGGTCGCCGCGCAGATCGGAGCCGAAGAAGCCGTTGTTGTTGCCGGAGCTGATCGTCACCGTCTCGCCGTTGCGTACGGTGATCGTATCGGTCCGTCCACTCACGTGGCTGGTGTCCTTCACCGTCAGCACGTAACGCCCTGCAGGAACGCTCACCAGGCTGAGGGCACCGGCGGCGGCCACCGACACTTCCACCGTGTCTGTCGTGGCCGTGTCGTCGTCGTTGGCGCTGATGAAATTCGTGTCGTCCACATCGATCGTACTGCCCGGCAGACGCAGATGGATGTCCAGCAGCGTCGTGAAATCGCTCGTCGCCGGCGGGATCGTACGTCCTTCCAGCTCGACGGTGGCGGAGATCTGGCCACGAGCCTGTCGTGTCAGCTCCGCGGGTGACACCGACAGACCGCCGCCGGTGTCGAGGGGATCGCTGTTGCCCACGAGACCGAACACGGTTCCAGTGGAACCGGTGGCGAACACCAGAGAGGGCGTGGCCTGCAGATCGTCACGCGCCACCAGCTGAAAGCGTGCCAGCGCCTCCGGCTCAGTCGTGGTGCCAACGACCTGCCCGCTGAAGGTTGACTTGGCGAAACGAAGCTGATTGCCACTGGAGCGGAACTGGTTCTCGATCGCCGAAGTGGCGGGGAAGACGTTGTTGAGGTCGATGAAGGGCTGAGTGCCGCTCGTCGACGAATCCTGGTCACGCACGGCGAAATCCGTGCTGTTGATCGACATCACGACCTGGACCAGGTTGATGGGCGTCGAGTTCTGCACCATCACATCGAAGGTAAGTGTGTCGCCGATGGAGATCGCCTGATCCGTCGGGCTGAGGCTGACATTCGGCGTCGAGCCGGCCACACCGATCGACAGCGGCGTCGATGTTGTGCTCAACTGGATCCCCCCTGCCGCGTTGTCGGCGAAGGTCGAGTCGGCGCTGATGGCCACGTAGATGTCGTAGTCCGTCGAAGCGGCGCCGAAGAGCTTTGTATTCCAGTCGAAGAAGTCGCTGCCACTCTCCCGCAAGGTGTCGACAGCCGTTGCCAGAGTACCGCTTGTGCTGTTGATCAGAAACGTCGTGGCGCCATCGACGGCGGCATCAAGCGTGGAGATCGTTGTGAAAGCTGACGGATTTTGCGATGCATAGACCCGGATGTAGGCGTCCTCCGTGCCCGAACCGTCATCCACCATATAGTCCTGCCAGGTCACGCGGAGCACGTCGTTCTGATCGAAGCTGGTCAGGTTGTCCAGGTCGCTCGTCGTCAGGTTGATGTACGGCGTGTGTGTTACGGTCACCGAGCCGCCGAGGACGACACTCTCATTGCCATCATCGTCGCCGATGATGGCGTACAGCCATACCCGTGTGCTGTCCACCGGGACCTCTTCGGCCGGGGTCCGAAAATCCCACACGTACATATCCGTCGTGTCGTCCTCGCTCCCATCGCCTACCAGAGGCCGGGTGTCGGCGTCCTTCAGCAGCGAGTCAGGGTCGTCCTCGTAGTTGATATTCACCGGGTTGTCGGTGGTGAAATACAGATCGATCTTGGCGTCATCGTCGAAGTCCGAGTCCCCCGGCCCCTTCTGCCACTGGATCGTGTACACCGGTTGGCTGCCTGAGTCGATCCGCCTGTGGGTGTCCTTGGCCGGTTCGTAAAACACGAAATAGGGTGAGTGGCGCACGATGATCTGTCCCTTACTCTCGCCGACGACAAAGTCGGTGGAGTCGCTGACGACGACGTAGAGCGTGTAGTTGCCCGCCTCGACGGCGGCCGAGTCGCCGGAGACATAGACGGAGTCGGTAATGTCCCAGCTGAACTCGGTGTCGGCGCTGGTGAGCGTGTCGGACTTCTCGATGTAGATTGCCCGTGTGCCGGAAACACTCTTGCCTAGGGCGAAGGACTGGTTCGGGTAGGTCCCGCTGGCTGACACCGACGCCAGACCACTGACGGCGGAGTAGAACAGGGCAACCTGACTCGTTCCCTGGCTGTCGTAGTCCCGCACTGCGAAGTCCAGATCGTACGGGTTGGCCGACGTTCCGGAGCGCACACCGGTATCCACCGTGTCTCGGACAGCGGGATCCACGTGCAGCACGATGGGCTTATGGCGCACAGTGAGAGTGCCCGAACTGCGCACGAACACCGGCGGGTTCTTGCCATCCTCGGCGACCAGATAGATGTAGTAGTCAGCGCTCGGTGCCTGTGGCACACTGGCGAAGAGCAGGTTCTTCAGCGCCGTCGACGGGTCGTCCCAGGAGTAGGTCTGGTTGCTGCCCTCGATGAAGTCATCCGTTCCCGAACTGTTCACCGCTGTATTGTCGTTCTCGTCGGCGATCAGGGTGCCGAAGATGCGGATGTCCTGGACGCTGCTCAGGCCACCACTCTCGGCGAAGTAGAACGCTGCCAGCAGGCCGGTGCCGAAGTCATCGTCCGGGTCTGACAGGCTGTAGCGGATCGGGAAGGACGTGTTCGCCGTGTCGGCGACGCCATCGGGCTGGGACAGGGAGATGGTGGGGGTCGTATTGGCGTCAACGATATCGATCTCGGCCCCGAGGAGGAAGAAGTCGCCTATGGCGACCGATACGGGAGGCGAGGACGCAACGCGAACGGTACGGGCACCGGCGCCACCATCAGCGGCCGTGCTCGACGTGATCAGCTGCAGGTTCGTCGATGAATCGGAGCCCAGCACGTTGAGCTTGACGAGCAGTCCCACCTTGTCATCATCGTCGCCCCACTCGTGATCACTCGACGTATCCTCGTTGATGTTGCCCTCGAAGTACTTGTCTTCGTCCTGCAGGCTTGTGCCCACATTCTCCCAGTCGCCGGCGAGGAAGCCGTCGCTCGCTTTGCCCGTGGCGCCAAGGCCTTCGCCGGTCAGGTTGTCGGAGACGTGTACGTAGACGGCGTTGTCCTCGATGGTCGTGGTGGCGTCCAGAGGGTTCACCGGCGTGTAGTTCAGGTCGTACTGATAGCCGCCGACGGGCTGTGACTGGTCCTCGGAGGTCACATCTCGCCCCAGGACCTTGAAGTACGGGTGATCGTCGACATCACTGATGCCCTGCACCCCGTGGCCCTCGGCCTTACCTCCTGTGAATGCCAGGTAGACGTTCGTCTCCCCTGCGCGCCGGGCGAGGGCGGGTTTGCTCAGGAAGACGTCCGTGGCGGCCACACCGTAGTCGGTGCCCGCGTCGTCGTCAGCGACCTTTTCCGGGAGTGTCCAGGACTGACCGTTGAAGAAGCCGTAGTAGATGTCCTGCTCACCGGCGACGCCAGCAGCGGTGTTGCTGTAGCCGCCGGAAAAGGCGATGTGCAGCTCGCCAACGTCGGCTCTGCGGTCGTCGACGACGGCGCTCACGCGGTCCACGACGGTCCAGTCCTGCTCGATGTTGTAGCTCAGGTCGCCGCTGACGAACAGCGGGCTGGCCGCCGTACTCCACACCGCCTGGGCGGAGCCGACACTCCACCCGGCGCCGTCGCCGATGGCGTGGTCGTAGGTATAGCGGTTGTAGAACACCGTCTCGTAGGTGGCGTCGCCGAACTTGTAGAGTGCGTAGATCTTGTCAGGCGAACTCACCGTGTCGACGACGACGGTAGGAAAGACGAAGGTCGCTTCCGTGTTGAGCGAGGCGTTGCCTGCAGGTGCGGGATCGAAATCGTCCACATCGGCGCCGTCCAACGAAGCGTCCCAGCCGCTGGGGTTGACGTCGTCCCAGTCGTCGGCCAGAAGTGTCTTGTGTTCGATGTCCGAGTTGGCCGACACCGCCTCCTCGTGGAAGTAGAGCACGTGCAGCACGTCTCCCCGTCCCACGGCCAGGTCAGGTCCGGTCTGTCGATCAGCATCAGGCGATATGCGTACGCCACCGGAGCTGCCTACGGTGCCGGAGGCGCCCACAGCCTTCATTGAAAAGGGGCTCGTTTCGCGGTCGACCCGTGCCAGCATGACATCGTCGGTGCCGGCGCCGCCGCCGCGGCTCGCCCCCCGCGCGTAGGTGATGAAGATGTTGTCCCGCTCGTCGATCACCATCCTGGGGAAGGCCGTCGTGCGGCCCTCTACGTTGCCGACAGTGAGGGTATCGTTGACGATGATCGTACGGTCCGCCGGCAGCCACGAGGCCCCGCCGTTCTGTGAATAATTGAAGTAGACATTGTCCGGGTTCCCGGTAAACGCCGCCGTCTTACCGTCTGGCGATTCGTTCATGGCGTAGACGACGCGGGGATTGCCCTGACTGTCGACTTCGAGATCGATCGTCGAGAAGGAGGTGCCGTTGCCGTCGGCCGTCACCAGGTCGAACCGCAGGCTGCCGGACACGCTCACGGGCGTCGAAAAGGTGGCACCGTCATCATTGCTGCGGGCATAGCGGACGTAGTAGATCGGCGTCGACATCGTCGACATCAGTTCGTGCTCGATCCAGGCCATGTGGACGATCCCCCCCGGCGTCAGGGCCACGTCGACCTGGCCACCGTCAACGGACGTCGTGTCCAGACTCTCGGCGCGCTCCACATTGTGAAAGTGGCCGATCACTGGATAGGTGGGGGTCACCGCCTGATTGACGTCGACGCGCACGGTGATCTGGCTGCCCTCGACGAAATCCTGGCGTGCCGTGCTGTCCTCGGGCGAGAAGCCGGCGGGTGTCTTGTTTTCGAATACCGGGAGTGAGCCAAAGGCGGAGGTGGCTGACAGCAGGCACAGGGCGAACCAGCCGTAACGGCCCAGCAAGCATTGCGGGCGTCCAGTGGAAGACGTGGACACACGTCCCCGCTGACGCCTAGGGCGCCGGGAGATCATGGGGGGCGTCGAGTGCTTCTCAGCCTCGGACGCTGGGGAGTGCAGGCTCTTTGTGTCCACCGCGCTCATCCTTGCGGGCTTGTCTGACGGTACGTCATGCGCCGTCGCTCTGAAGGTGACCAGGAGGGCTGTGAGCAACATCAATGCCAGTCGCCTGCAGAGGAGATGAAACCCGTGCGCGCCAGATACCGATGCGGGTTCCGGCCGTCGATGGGAACATATTTCCGGCAAGCATTTCCCAACGGGAAGGAACCTCTGTTCCTGTGACAGCCCGAACCTGTCGTTCCGCTCTCTTCAGGAGGTGGTACGGATCTTGCCCCGGCGTGAGTGAAGATCCGTCTCTGCCGTGATTGCTGTATTCACCGGGTACCGGGTACCATGCAACGATTCAGAGCTCCACTGTCGGCCCTCTTGCCGGCGGTTCTCCTGTGTATCATGAGCCTCCCCGATCCGCTGCTGGCAGCACGTCTGGAACTGCGTGTGCAAGGCACGGAATCATCGGCGGCGACGGCGCTGGTGGGCGACATCATCGACATCGACCTGTGGGTGGACTCCGAAAACGTCACCCTGTCGGGCGCCGCCGTATTCCTCAGCTTCGACGGAGAGGTCTTCGAACTGGTCGACCAGGACCAGAACCCTCGCCAGGAGGGTTTCCAGCCCTTTGCTCCCGGCGGCTTTCTGAGCGACGGCGAGACCTTTCGTAATGCCCTTCTGGACGCCGATGATCCAGCTGCTTCCCCGATTGGCGAACAGCTTGATTACAGCGTCGTCCGGGCAGCCGATTCCGGCTCCGGCCCGGCAGCCACCTTCCACCTGCGGGCCCTCGCTCCCGCCGCTGGTTCGACGATCCGTATCGACGAGAGCAGCATACGTGAAACCCGCTACTTCATGCCCGACGGGACGCACGAGTTCTTCCGCTTCATCACCCCTCTCAGCGTCGATGTGCGCGGCATTACGATCGAGGGGCTGCCCGAAGAGCTCGTCCTCTCCCGTGGTCAGGTGGACAGCACCACTTTCGTCCTCGACGAACTGCTCTTCGATCCGCTCTTCGGACCACGGGACATCGCCTGGCACGTGGATGCCACCTCGGCGGTGGACGTGCACATCGACACGGCGACCCGCGTTCTCGTCGTACGCGCTCCCAGCGACCGCTCTCTGTGGGAACAGCTGACATTGCGGGCCGTGAACCCTGATGGGCAGACGACCTCGGCCGTCATCGATCTCTTCGTCAACGCCGGCCCCGTTCTCCAATCCGGCCTCGACCGGATCGACCTGCCCGAGGATGGCGATCACCGCCTTTCCCTGGATGCGCTGGCGGAAGACCCGGATGCGCCGGACGCACAGTTGACCTGGACAGTGGCCGGTTCGCCGGAGCTCGGTGCCCGCCTCAAGGGGCCGCCTCACGAACTGATTCTCGAGCCCCGGCCCGACTGGAATGGCAGCGGTAGTGTGATGTTGACGGCGACGGACCGCTTCGGCTTTGCCGATTCCACTCACCTTGACGTGCGCGTGCAGGCTGTCAACGACGCGCCCCGTTCTCTGTTTTCACCCAACGTCCGCATCACGCGCGGTAAGGCCGATTCCTCTCTGGTCGTGGCCGACCTCTTCGCCGATGCCGATGACACGGTACCCTCTCTCGGCATGTCGTGGACGGGGGCTGACCACATCACCATCGCCCGCCGGAATGGCCATCTCGTGGTCACCGCCCCAGACGACTGGGAGGGCAGCGAGGTGATCGAAATCGCCGTAACGGACGCCGCGGGAGCCGGGGTGTTTGCCCCGCTGACGGTGACCGTCGCGGCCTCCCTGGCGCCGGCCGTCACCGGTGCACCGCAACGACTGGGGGTTGCCGCGGGTGAGGCCAGCGTGCTGGACCTGAAGGACTACATCACGGATCCGGACGACGCGCAGACAGACCTGATCTGGTCGGTCAGCGGCCAGAGGGAGTTGCTGGTCCAGGTAAGTACCTCGGGCGCCGTCCGGGTAGAGGCCCCCACTGGCTTTTCGGGTACCGAGAACGTCCGTTTCCTGGCCTACGATCCGAGCGGCGAATCGGCCTACTTCGACCTTCTGGTGTTTGCCGCCCCCTCAGGCGGCGAGCCCCTCATCGCCCCCTTCCCCGCGATCTCCCTGCCCCCTGGTGGAGTGGATGCCTCCATCGACCTGGACGACTACGTCTTCGATCTGGATCACGCCCCAGGGCAGATATCCTGGACCGTGAGTGGTCCGGAAGGCCTGGAATTGCGCGTGGACGGCGATTCCCATGTGCTCACCGTCATCGCTGCCGACTCGCTGGCAGGTGATTTCAATATCGATCTGGGCGCCGCCGACCCTGACGGCCACGAGACGCTGTCGCCTCTGCGGGTCCGCGTTACATCGAGCTTCCTCGACCCTGTGGACCCGGTGGACCCCGTCGATCCGGTGGATCCGGTAGCCGTCACCGACCTGACCCTGGCCCCACTGCCGACGTTGCGCATGAGTTCGGGGGGCTTCGACCAGTCTCTCATCCTCGATGGCTACGTCGAATCTGGTGATCCGGCGAGTGTGATCTGGGAAGCGGAATCAGCCGAGCATGTGCAGGTTATTGTCGACAACACCGATCGTCGCGTGACGGTCCTGGCCGAGGACGGGTGGACGGGGCCTGCCCTCATCGCCATCCGTGCCCTCGACGGCGCCGGCAACATCATCGCCGAGGCATTCATGGGCGTACAGGTGGATGCCGTCGTGGCGGCTCTCGCCCTGCGCGAGACCGTCGAAATCCCCGTCCTGCAGGGCGACTCGGTGATGACCATCGACCCCGCTTCCCTGCTGGCCACCGGCCCGGATCCCGAAGCACTCACCTGGGAGGCGACCGGAGCGCAGTCCTACGAGCTGACCTTGGAGAACGGCCGACTCGTGCTTCGTGGCGACGGGTTCACCAGTGCCGGTGACGAGACGGTCACCGTCGTCGCCCGCGACGAAGCCGGCAACCAGGCATCGGGCAGCCTGCTGGTGCGGGTGCTGGCCGCGGATGGATCGGCCGGTGAGGAACGGGAAGGCTTCCGCGTGACGGTGATTCCGAACCCGATTCACCCGGAGTTTCTCGACCTCTTTGTGCTGAACGACGTGGGCGCTCGACCACGATTGCGCTCCCACCTGAACGACTGGACCGAGTTGCCCCTCACGTCGGTAACCGACGGCATCTGGCACGCGTCCCATGCCCTCGGCCGAGGTGTGGAGGGAGCCGTGTCCTTCCTCGCACTAAGCCTGGAAGAGGGGCAACTGACCCGCTTCGAGAGACGGATCCACGTGGGCACCGTACCCGTGGCTGCGGGCAAGACGATCGCTGCCGGCGACTTCTCGCTGGAACTGGAGGCGGACGCCTTCGCCCCCACCGGCGGTGAGGCCGTCGTGGCCGTGATCCCCGAATTCAGCCTGGCGACGGCCGGGCTGACACCTGTGGGATCATCCTATCGCCTGCATGCCACCGGCACACTGCAGTCCACGCCGCAGCTGACGCTGCGCACGGCCGACCCGCGGGCCCTCGCCTATCGCTGGGATGGGACTGAGGAGCGCTGGCAGTTCCTCGGTGGCAGTGTCACTCCCGGGGCCGTCAGCATCGAGCTGGATCGCCTCGGACGCTACGCCCTGTTCACCGACACCACCGCGCCTGTGGTCACCGATATCGGCTCTGGCCGGATCCGCGTGGCCGATGCCGGTAGTGGTGTTGCCGATGTCGAGATCCTCGTGGACGGACTCCCCTTGCCGGGTGCTGTCGTGCCCGGAGTCGACGGGGAGTTTCAACTCACGGATCTGATTCCGGCGTCTGCCACCGTGGAGGTGAGGGCCGCCGACCAGGCTGGCAACGTCGCCACCCAGCGCCTCGCTCTGGCGACATCCAGCCTGCTGCCGGTGTCCTTCGAGCTGGGACAGAACTACCCGAATCCCTTCAACCCCGAAACGACCATCCCCTTGCGCGTCGGTGCCGCCGGCGGCCCGCTGCGCCTGGAGATCTTCAACGCCGCCGGCCAGCGCATCCGCACCCTGATGGATGACGTGCTACCGGCCGGCGAACGCTCTGTCTCGTGGGATGGTCGTGACGGCGAGGGCAGGCCCGTGTCCTCCGGCACCTACATCTACCGCGCCATCACCGATGATGGGTTGCACACGCGCAGGATGACGCTGCTGCGCTGACTCGGTGTGTCGAGAACTCGAGAAAGAAACAGGGCCGCCCCGGCGACGGGACGGCCCTGTTGTCGTTGGTGCGAACCGCCGGGACGTCAGCCGTCGAAGGTCTGGTACTCGTCGATCAACTCGGCGATGCGTGAATTGCCCGAGATACCTCGTCCGGGGTGGATGATCAGCCGGAACTTGCTCGTCGCCGTCTCCCCGCCCGGGACCGTCCAGCTGCCGTCGGCGCTGTCGTCCTGCAGAAAGTCGTGCAGGCCGAAGGGATTGGCCGTGAACAGTCCGTAGCCGCGCACGTGCCACGAGGTGGGATGCCAGGGGTTGCTGACGTGATCGACGACGGTGTGCCCCCACTGCTGACCGTCGGCCAGCGGACCGGAGTAGTCGACCCAGGCAGCACGCTTGCCCCATGTGGTTTCCTCGCCCTCGCCACTGTCGTACACATCCCCCTCCGAGTTCTCGATCCGGCCCTTGTCCTTGGCGTCCATCGATGTTGGTACACGGATCGAAAACATGCCGCCCTCCTTCGTGTCACCGAAGGTCACGTCGCCGTGCTTTGCCTCCAGCCGGCTGCTCTGGTCGATCACGCGCAGAGCGCCATCCGCCCGGATCGTCAGGCTGCGATGCTCCTCGAGCAGATGCTGGCCGCCGGGACCGAACCAGTCCACCACTCCGTCGATCCGCGCGGCATCGTCAGCCACACTCACCGTCGGCTCTCCCCGCTGCAGCATGGATCCGTGTCCCAAGCCGCTCACACCCTCGTCCCAGAGATTGAAGCCGTTCACCAGCCCGTGCGCCGTGTAGATACTCCGATGGTGGTAGTGATCCTGGTTCTCCCCATCCACATCCTCGAAGGGATAGGCTCGTGTCAGGCGTTGACCGTCCGGCGTCAGTACGGGATACAGGGAAGGCCGGCAGATGTAGTGGCCGTAGATGTAATCTGTGAACGGCTGGCCGTCGATGGTGACAACAGCTTTGCCGGCGTCGGTGTCCAGCTGGATATCGATCACGATCTGCTTCTTCCTCTCCTGGATTTACGCCGCAGTGACAGAATTGCCACAGCAACGCTTGAACTTGCGTCCACTGCCGCAGGGACAGGGATCGTTGCGGCCGGGTGCTGCTGGCGGCTCCGCTGCCCTGGCTTCGTCTCGCTGGCGGACCCAGTCCATGACCCCAGCCGCCGGTTGCTGCTGACGCAGCAGGTTCGCCATCATCTCCATGTAGGGCGCGATGTGCCCGAAGTACATCTTGTACCCCTTGCACAGATAATTCAAGCCTGATTCTCCGTGCGGCGTGGGCTCGAAGCGATGTTTCGGGCACCCTCCGTTGCAGGCAGCCTTGTACTCACACCCGTGACAGTGACGGGGCAGTGCGTCGGCTTTGTCCTGGCCGAACTTGCGCTGCTCGGGGCTGGCCACCATGTCACGGATCGACAGGTCTCGAACGTTGCCGAGATTGTGCTCGCGGTAGACGAAGTGATCACAGGAGTAGAGATCGCCGTTGTGCTCGATGATGAGCGCCGTGCCGCAGGTTTCGGCGAAGATGCACAGACTGGCATCCCGACCGAGCCAACTGCCCAGGGAGACGTCGAAGATCTGCACGAAGGACGTGCCCACGTCCTGCCGCACCCACTCGTCGAACACGGTACACAGAAAACGTCCGTACTGCGAGGGGGTCACCGACCACCGTGTGACTCTCGCCTTGCCTTCGTATTCGGGGTGAACCAGGAGCAATCCGTCGTCGGGCACGTCTGCTGAAAGGCGTTCGACGATGGGAATAAACTGCATGTACTCGGAGCCGATCTCCTTGAGAAAGCGGTAGACCTCCTGCGGGTGATCGGCGTTGTTGTTCTGCACCACGGTCAGGGTGTTGAACTCGACCTTGTGCTTCTTCAGCATGTCGAGACCGGCGACGACCCGATCGAAAGTGGGCTTCTGGCCCTTGTCGAGGCGGTAGCGGTCGTGCAGCTCGCGCGGGCCGTCGATGGACAGACCGACGAGGAAGTCGTTCTCGGCGAGAAACTCCCCCCACTCGTCGTCGAGCAGAATCCCGTTTGTCTGGAAGGCGTTCGTGATCTCTTTGCCGTTGGCGTATTTCTTCTGCAGTTCGACGGCACGGCGGAAGAAGTCGACACCCATCAGTGTCGGCTCCCCTCCCTGCCAGGCGAAGCTTGCCGCCGGCACGTCCTGCGCTTCGATGTACTGCTGCACGTAGCGCTCGAGGACGTCGTCGCTCATACGCCAGTCACGCCGGGCGTCAGGGTAGAGCTTTTCCTTCTCGAGATAGAAGCAGTACTCGCAGTCGATGTTGCACACCGAGCCCGACGGCTTGGCCATCACGTGGCAGGCGGAGGGAGGCGCGAGGACGGAGTTTCTGCTGGTGTCAGTCATATTCTGGCAGTGTCAATAACCGGTCGCTATGATACATGGTCACCAAAACAGGAGCAACGCTTGCCCCACGAGCGAACCATCTTTATCGGCGACATCCATGGCTGCGCCGCCGAATTCGAGGCCCTTCTCGATGCTGTCGTCTTCCGCAGTGGACGCGATCGACTGCTGCTGACAGGTGACGCCTTCACCCGCGGCCCTGATCCGTTGCGGGTCTGGGAGCTGATTGACGAGACCGGGGCGGACATGGTCCTGGGCAACCACGATGATCGGCAGCTGCGTCAGTTTCGGGCACACGCTTCAGGCGGGGAGCCGCGCTTCAAATACGAGAATCAGCGGCGCACTTTCGACAAGCTGGAACACGTGTCGAGGCAGCTGCTGGCCTGGCTCGAGGCACGACCGCTGTACATCGAAGAGGAGGACTTTCTCCTGGTCCATGCCGGGATTCATCCCGACAATGGCATGGCCGGTACGGCGCGGGACGAGTTTCTGAGAATCCGCACCTGGCCAGCAGCCACCGGCAGCATCGACGGACCCCGCTGGCACGATGTCATCACCCCCCTGGAGGAGCGCACCCTCGTCTTCGGCCACGACGCCCCGGGCGGCCTCGTCGTACATCGCGCCCGCGAGGGTGATCGACCGTGGTTGGTGGGGCTGGATTCGGCGTGTATCTACGGCGGCTCCCTGAGCGCCTGGATACAGGAGGAGGATCGGATCGTCCAGATCGACAGCCGGCAGGGAGATGGCAGTCGCTGGTGGGAGTAGCCGCCGTCAGGGGCCGGCACGACCGACCAGGTTCTCGAAGAGGGGAGCCCACGTTCCACCCATCAACTCCGGGTGAAACTGCACACCTATCAGGTGACCGTCCGGCGTCTCGATGCCCTCGATGAGCCCGTCCGGGCTGCGGGCGCTTACCTCGAGTCCCTCCCCCACCTGGTCCACCGCCTGCAGATGCTGACTGTTCACGCGGCGATCGCCCACAGCCAGGCGGCCCAGCAGCGACCCCGCCGCCACATCGATCTCGTGTATCACTTCCTCGCCGCCGTTTCGTGATCGGGCATGCGGCCCGGTACCGAGTTGTTTCTGGGCATCGGCATAGATACTGCCGCCGAGCCGGGCGTTGATGAACTGCATGCCATAGCAGATCCCGAGGATGGGACGGTGCCTCCGGTGCATCGCCTCCCACGCCCACAGGTCGGCTCTGGCGCGGCGTGGCAGGGTCGGTGGCAGATCTTCAGGAAGGTCGCCGACGAGTCGCTCCGTGATCCCCCGTCCACCGGTGATGACGAGCCCGTCGAGACCGTCCAGCAGCGGTTGCATGGCCTGGTTGGAATCCACCATCGGCACAATGACGGGACTCCCGCCCGCCTCCTCCACGGCCCTCACGTACTCGCCGTCCAGGCTCTGCCGCCACGAGCCATCCTCCCCTTCAGAGAGGGACGTCGTGATCCCGATGAGGGGGGGCCTGTCCCTCACACGCGGGTCCGCAGGCGGGCGAGGAATACATCGTCATCGACCTGGGTCAGGGCCATGAAGGTGTCGATATCGCTCCGTGCCGGGTCGGCCCCCTTGACCCCTGCGATCAGATAACCGCGGACCTCGTCGCTTCCAGGCGTCAGCGCGACGAGAGTCTGGTTGAGAGCTGCCACCTCTGTGTCACGGCCCTGCAGCCGGTCTCCGAGCCACGAGAGCACACCCTCATCGGTGTCATGCTGCGCCAGGGCGGAGGCAAAATCCGCCGAGGACAGATTGAGGAGTTCGAGTATGCGCCGATCGAAACCCGAATCCTCGCCAAACCAGTAGGCGCCGAGATGGGCGGCGTTGTGGGCGCGTCCCTTGTCGATCATGCGCGCCAGGCCATTGACGCCACCCAGACTGGTGTCAAAGGCGCTGCGGGGCGGTCGCCGGTTCAGATCGACGATGCCGAAGGACTGTTCATCGTCGATATCCATCAGCTCGAAGTAGGTGGTCACATCCGGGCGGTCGGGGCAGACTTCGTCGCGGCGCTTGCGAAAGGTCTCCGCCACGTCGGCAGTCGCCAGACCTCGGGGCGTAAGATGAGCATTCAGCACACTGACTCCGGCGGCGGTGAAGCTCGACTGCTCGCGGATCCATTCTCCCAGCTCCGCGTCGTTGGGGTTACGCCAGGCCGCTTCCTCGAAGTCTTGTGGGGACAGACCGAGAAGCTCGAGAATCGTGCGGTCCACGTAAGAGTCATCGCCATACCTGTAGGCGCCGAGCTTTCCGCTTCGCTTGCCGCGCGCCTTGTCGGCCATACGCGCCGCCCCGACGATGCCGGCGACGGTGCGCAGAAAGGCCGTCCGCGGCGGCCGGGCTGTAAGATCCTCGTCGCGGAAGGCCCCCCAGTCGTCGAGCTCAATGGAGGCGTAGACGGTGGTGATGTCGGTGCTGCCCGGCGCGTACGCGTCGATCCGCTCGCGCAGCAGCCGTCGATGCAACTCGTCCAGGGGCTCACGAGCCAGCTGCTCTTGATTGAAAGCGTCGATCTGTTCCTGGCTACAGGTCATGCTCTGCCGCACCCAGGCCTCCAGTTCCACATCCCACAGTCGGTCCACGGCGTCGGCGAAGTCGTCGAAGCCGATGCCGAGAAGTTCCAGCACTTCGCAGTCCAGGCCCGATGTCTCGCCGTACTTGAACTCACCGATCATTTCGGCATTGTGTCCGCGCGCCTTATCCGTCATACGTGCCAGTCCGACGATGCCGGCGATGCCGGCATTCGAGGGACGTCGGGGCGGCTGTCTGGTCAGGTCCATCCGAGGGGTCTCCTTGATGATCTATCTGCTTGAGTCAGAGCGCGAATGTAACGGCGCTCCCCGTCCATCTCAAGGTGGTATGCAACGGCGTTTGCCCCGCCCGGCGGGGGCTTCTACAATTGGCGGACGGACGAGACGAAAGGGACGGGCACGATGGCCCAACGCAGCGAGTACACAGCAGGCACCTTCTGCTGGATCGACCTGGCCACGACGGACCAGGAGGCGGCCAAGTTGTTCTACCAGGACCTGATGGGTTGGAGTTATCTCGATGTTCCCACCGACGTAGGCAATACCTACAGTCTGGCCACGCTCGAGGCCAAACAGGTGGCTGCCATCTGTCCCCTGCCTCCCGAGCCGGCAGGGATGCCGCCCCATTGGGTGAGTTACGTATCTGTCGCCAGTGCCGATGATGCCGCAAAGAAAGCTGTCGGCCTCGGCGCCACGCTGCTGATGGAACCTTTCGATGTCATGACGGGGGGACGCATGGCTGTGATCCAGGATCCTGCGGGTGCCGCCTTCGCGGTCTGGGAGGCGAAGGAGCATTTTGGCGCCGAGCTGGTCAACCAGCACGCCACCCTGTGTTGAAACGAGCTGATGACGAAGGATCCGGCCGCTGCCGCCACCTTCTACACGGGAATGTTCGGCTGGTCCGCCGAACCCTTCGGCGACACCTACACGATCTTCATGAATGGCGAACGGCCGGCGGGGGGAATGATCCAGATCGAGGAACAGATGGGTCCGGTACCGCCAAACTGGTCTGTGTATTTCTGTGTCGACGACTGTGACGCCATTCACGACCGGGCCGTGAGCCTCGGCGGTGCCGTTCACATGCCACCCACCGATTTTCCCGAAGTGGGTCGGGGCTGTGTACTGGCAGATCCGCAGGGCGGCGCCTTCGGCGTCATCAAGCTCACCAAAACGCCGGACTGACGCCGACCCACACCCCTTGCCCGAATTACCTGAAGTCGAAACCGTACGCCGGGCCATGGCGACCCACCTGGTGGGTCGTCGGGTCACTGACGCCTGGACGGACGGGCTGCGGCTGCGCGAGCCGTTGTCGCGGGCGGCGGTGCGGTCTCTGGTTGACGAGGGCTTCGAAGATGCCGTACGACGGGCGAAGTTCCTCCTGTTCCCGCTGACCTCCGGGCGCACGTTGCTCGTCCATCTGGGCATGACGGGCAATCTCGTGTTCCGCGCCGGCGACAACGCCGATGCCAGGGCCCATGACCACGTCGTACTCGACCTCGATGAGGGTCCGCCACTGGTCTACACCGATCCACGCCGCTTCGGGCTGTTCCGGGTGCTGACGCCGGCCGGTCTGAAGCGCAATCGGTGGCTGCGAAACCTGGGCGTGGAGCCCCTCTCCTCAGACTTCGACGCCGACTTCCTGCTGGCTGCCTGTCGCGGCCGGACGCGGCCCATCAAAAGTCTGCTGCTGGACGGTCACCTCGTCGTCGGCGTGGGCAACATCTACGCCAGCGAGGCCCTCTTCGCTGCCCGCATCCGCCCCACCACAGCCGCCGGACGCATCTCCCGCCCCCGGATGGAACGCCTGGTAACCGAGATCAAGACCGTCCTGCAACGCTCCATCGACCGCGGCGGCACGACGATCAGCGACTACCTGGGTTCCGGAAAAGGTGGCTTGTTCCAGCAGGAGCTGAGCGTCTACGGCCGCGCCGGCGAAGGCTGCATCGTCTGCGACAAGCCGATCACGAACAAGGTCCTGTCCGGCCGCAGCACCTTCTACTGCACCACCTGCCAGCACTGATCAGAACGAAAAAGCGCCGCTCCCCTGTCGAGGAAGCGGCGAAGTTACCTTGACCTGCCAAGGCGTCTCTCAGGACTCAGGTCCCCGTCTACAGGCGGGACAGCCGTCCTCGAGTATGGAAAAGGGTCACGCTGTTCAGTGACGCTTTTTCATACTCGCAAGGCAGTCACGATAGTCGGTCACGCAGTTTGTGGCCGATTATCGTGACTGCCCGTTGGCAGCCGGCAACGCCGTCGTCGTCAGCACATCGTCGATCAGGCCATACTCCTTGGCCTCCTCGGGAGACATGTAGTAGTCCCGGTCCGTATCCTTGGCGATCTTGTCGATGTCCTGGCCGGTGTGTACCGACAGCAGTCGGTTGATCTCTTCACGGGTGCGCAGCATCTCGCGGGCGTGAATATCGAGATCGGTGGCCCGGCCGGTGATCGTGCCCATGATGAGAGGCTGGTGGATCATGATTCGGGCGTGAGACCAGGTGAAGCGTCGGCCCGCATTGCCACCGGCCAGCAGCACAGCTCCCATGCTGGCCGCCAGGCCCGTGCACACCGTGGACACCGGGGCGCTGATGGCCTGCATGGCGTCATAGATAGCCAGACCGTCACTGACCGAACCGCCGGGACTGTTGATGTAAAGGACGATTTCGGTCTTCTCGTCCTGGGCGTCGAGCGACAACAGTCGCGTGACAACGGCCTTTGCCGAGTCATCATCGACGGGAGACCAGAGGAAGATCTTCCTGGCCTTGAGCAGCGAATGCTCGATATTGCGCTCGGTGAACTCCTTGAGCAGCCCCTCGTCCTTATCCTTGTCCTCATCTGCCATGCTTTGCTCTCTCTGACGTGTTTCGCGTAGTGGATGGGAATGTAACAGGGCCCTCTGAGAGCGTCAATCGACGCACACTCCTGTTGTGTCTTCTCGTCTGGGCCCTGCTCCGCGCCCTGCTCGTGGCCGGCGTCGACTTGAGCAAAGACGAGACGGCCTACTGGTACTGGAGCCGTCAACTCGACGCTTCGTATGCCTGGCTGCCCTTCGCTGCCATCGCCCTGGCCGATGCGCTGCGTCCCGGTGCCGATCTCCTGCTGAGACTGCCCTTCGTCGCCATGGGCACGATCTCCGCTCTGCTGCTCCATCACCTCTGTCGATTGCGCAGCCTGTCACCGACGCGCAGTGTCGTGGCGGTGGCGGCCTTCGCCACGTCCCATTGGATCTGGCACACCTCCTCCTTCCTGCATCCCGACGGGTTCCTCGTACCCGCATGGCTGGCGGTTCTGGTGTGCAGCGAACGCGCCTCTCGGGGCGACGGAGATGGCTGGTGGTGGGCGGTCGGCGCGGCGGCCGGCCTGGCGGCCCTGAGCAAGTACAGCGGATTGGTTCTGAGCGCCGGGTTGTTTGGCTGGTTTCTATTCCTGGCCGTCCGGGGTCAGCGCCGGCCCCTGCTGAGGGCCGGCATCCCCTTCGCCTGTCTCAGTTTGCCGATCCTCTACGATCTTCTGGCCACCGGGTTTGCCCTGCCCGCTTCGCTGAGCACGCTGTCCGCCGTCGCCCCCGAATCGCTGCCTCTGCGACTGGCCCTGTTCGTCGTCGCCCCTCTTCTCTACATCTCTCCCTTTCTGCTCTTTGCCCTGTACCGAGGGGCCTGGACGGTGCGCGAGCAATGGCGACGGGCCCCGCATCTGTGGGCACCCGGGATGGCCCTCGCGATCTGTTTCTGCTTCTTCGCCCTGACCCGTGGACAGGTGAAGGGCAACTGGATTCTCCCCGGATTCCTGGGCTTGTGGCCGCTGGCATTCTCCGCCCGGTGTCTGCACAGCCGGCGATTTGCCGTCCTCCTGCTCGCCACCGGCGTTGTCGGCGCGGCAATCCCGGCGGTGACACTGCGATGGCCCGCCGTCGCCGACGGTCTCTCCCGTACCGTGCTGCGTCCGCTGAATGACAGCTATACCGCCATCGTCTCGCGTCCGGATCTACCGCGGGAGCCGACCTACTCGTGGACCGAGAGGGTCTGCGAGTATCACGGGTGGCCGGGGTTTGGCAGGCGCCTGGACGACGTGATCCGGGATCAGGGGCTAGAGGGTCCCGTCACGATTGCGAGCCCGGAGTACGGACTGGCTTTCGGCGCGGCCCGGTATGCTCGACGGGTGCAGTCGGTGGCGCTCCCGGGGGATCCGCGGTTCGCCCGCCTGACGATGGCGCCGGCACAGGCCGCCCTGCACCTGAAGCGGGAGGGGTTGCACCGGCCGCCAGCCGGACCGCTCGTGGCCGTCATCGAACGCTACAGTCCGGGATGTCAGCCCCTGCGCTATGAGGTCTACGAACCCCCGCCGGCCTCACCGGGCGCGGGTGCTTCTGCCTCCGCAGGACGGGAGAGGGCCGACGCCAGCAGGCGCTGAAACAGGACTCGTACATCGTCGAAGAACGTGTAGAACAGGGGCACGATGACAAGAGTCAGCACCGTCGAGGCCAGCAGGCCACCCATCATCGTGCGCCCCAGCGGCGCATAGGGCATGCCGATCATCTTGGCGTTGCCCACCGCCATGGGCAGCAGACCGACCACCGTCGTGAAGGTGGTCATGAGAATCGGTCGAAAGCGATGTATGCCGGCATCGACAAGGGCGTCAAAGCGTCCCATGCCGTCGGCGCGCAGCCGGTTCGCCATGTCGATGAGGACGATGGCGTTGTTGACGACGACCCCTACCAGGATGATGGTGCCGATGCCGCACAGGATATCGAAGGGCGTGTCCATCAGGTAGAGAGTCCAGTAGACCCCGAGGAACGAAAACGGGATGGCGATGATCACCGACAGGGGCAACACGAAGGATTCGAAGAGCACGCCCATCAGCAGAAAGACGAAGGTCACCGACAACACCAGGGCGAACATCTGCGTCTCGTCCTGACGTTCGATGCGCACGTATCGTGCGCCCTTGTCCCACCGGTACCCACGGGGCATTTCAAAACCGGCCATGGCCAGATCAATCTGTTCGAACAGCTCCTTGGCATCGTCCTTTGTCGCCGTCGCCGTGACGGTGAGGATGGTCTGTCGGTTCTCGCGCCGGATGCCGCCGAGGGCCCGTTCGACGTTGAGCGTCGCCAGTGATTCCAGTGGGATCTCCTCGCCGGTTGCGGTGGGGAACGTGAGGTTGCGCAGTTGCAGGACGCTTTGCCGGTCCACCTCCCGCAGCTGGAAGAAGACGCCCACTTCGCGCCCGTCATTGGTACGGAACTTCGTCAGCTCCTGGCCGCGCAGCGCGTAGGCGATGTTGCCTGAAATCGCCCGCGGATCGACGCCGTAACGCCGCACCTGGTCGCGGTTGAGCTCGATCTGGAGCTCGGTGCTGCCCTTGTCCATGTCGGTTTGTACCGACAGCAGTCCGGGGATCGTTTCCAGGCGTCGTTCCACCTCCCCTGACAGATTGATCAGGGTCCGCGTGTCCTCGCCGTAGAGGTTGATCGACACGGCCGCGTCGTCGCCTCCGCTGCGCCAGTTGACTCGAAGGCTGATCCCCGGGGGTGTCAGGATCCGCTCCTTGATGTCCTCCAGGGTTTCCTTGTAGGTCAAGTGCGGGCTCTGACGCAGGTCGAGTGACGTGAGCAGGTCGTCCCAGGCGACCTCATACCACTCGGCATTCTCCTCCTGGTTGAGGATGATGTGGATGCGGCCCCAGGAATTACGCGACCACGTCTCGAGGACTTTGATGTTGTACGGCTCTTTGTGGTTCATCAAGGTGTCTTCCACACTCGAGATGAACTTGTCCGCCGCCTCCAGCGTCTGGCCGGCGGGCATCTCGAAGGCGAGCCAGATATCCTTGTTGTTGTTGTTCCCTTCGTCGGTCCGCTTCATGGCGTTCATCGGGATCTGGATACTCGCCATGGCCGCCAGCACCATGAGTGTTGTGTCGAGACGATGGGACAGCACCCATCTCAGCATTCGCGTGTACCCGCCGCGCAACTTGCGGATCACCCAGGGTTCAGTGCCCTTGCGCGGTGTTCCCAGGTGCATCGCCGCCAGGGGGATCACGGCCAGAGCGATCACCAGTGATGCCAGCAACCCGACGATGACCGGCCCCCCGAGACGGATCATGATGAAGGAGAACTCCTCCTCGTCGCTCATCAGCATCAGTGGCAGGAACACGACCACCGTCGTCAGCGTCGCCATGGTCACGGCCAACCCCACCTCGCCGGCACCCTGGATCGATGCGTCCCGGGGACTGGCGCCCTCCTCGCGACGGCGATAGATGTTCTCGACAATGACGATGGCGTTGTCGACGACGAGTCCCAGACTGAGCATCAGCCCCATCATCGTGATCAGGTTCAGGGTCCAGCCCATGAAATAGATCGTGGCGATCGTCACCAGCAGCGACAGTGGGATGGCCAGGGTGATGATCATCGTCATGCGCACGGCGCGCAGGAAGAAGAACAGGACCATGGCGGCGAACATCCCGCCCCACAGGCCGGTGGATTTCAGGTTGTCCACCGATTCCACCACGTGTGTTCCCTGATCCCAGAACACCTCGAAATCGATGCCCTCCAGGTGGGGTCGCTCCTTCAGCTCCTCCAGCTTGGCGCGGACACCTCGGGAGATCTGCACGAGATTGCCCGTGGACGCCTTCTTGACCTCGATGCCCAGGGACGGACGCCCGTCGATGCGATTGAACCAGTCCTTCTTCGGCGGTCTCAGGTCGACGTCGGCGATGTCGCGCAGGCGCAGATTGTGCTCGGGATCGACGATGAGATCGCGGATCTCGTCGATCGACTCGAAGCGTCCCATGGAGCGCACGTAGATCTTGCGGCCACCTTCCATCACGTAGCCACCGGAGATCGTGAAATTCTGACTCGCCAGCTGGCTGCCGATCTGGAATGGCTGGATGCCATGACCCTTCAGCCGCGCCTGGTCGAGTTCGATGCGGACCTGTTTGCCCACCTCGCCCCACACCTCGACGGTGCCCACACCCTCGATGCGCTGCAGCTCCGGCCGCACATGAACGTCGAGGACCTGGAAGGGATCGACAAAATCTCCTACCAGGTATGCCCCCATCCACATCACCGGCCAGTCATCCTGGTCCCATTTGCGCAACCGGATGCGCTCCACGTCATCCGGCATTTCCGGCATGAGGCGGTCCATACGATCCCGCAGGGCGGCGTACGCCTCATGCATGTCGGTGTGAGGTTGAAACTCGACCCGCGCCCAGGCTCCACCGCGATACGCGCCGGACTGCACCTTGGCGATGCGCGGCACGGTGGCGATGGCCTCTTCCAGAGGGCGGGTGATCTTCTCTTCCACCTCTTCGGGGCTGGCGTCGGCGTAACTCACGCGGATGTGCAGGCGGTCGCCATCCATGCCGCTGGGAAACAACGCCAGCGGAATCCGCGAGTAGGCAACGTAGCCGACGACGAGCGTGGCGATGACGACCATGATGACCGACACGGGTCGATCGACGCTGAGACGGGGCAGCCAGCTGCCGCGATCTGCCATCCTAGGCCTCCTTCTCCCGCACTGCGAGAGAGTAGACGGTGGGAATCACCACGAGAGTGAGAAAGGTGGAACTGATCAGTCCGGCGATCACGGTAAGGGCCATGGGCGTGCGGATCTCGGCCCCGTCCCCCAGGCCCAGGGCCATCGGCAACAGGCCGAGGACCGTGGTCAACGTCGTCATCAGGATCGGCCTCAGGCGCACGGAACCGGCTTGCACGATGGCTTCCGTGGCTGCCATGCCGGTCTGACGCAGCGTATTGATGTAGTCGACGAGTACGATCGCATTATTGACGACGATCCCCGCGAGCATGATGAAGCCGATGAAGACGACGATACTCAGCGGAATATGTGCCACGTAGAGCACCGCCACGGCGCCGATCGCCGCCAGGGGTACGGTGAACATGATGACGAAGGGATGGATGAGCGACTCGAACTGGCTTGCCATGACGATGTAGACGAGGAAAATCGCCAGCGCGAGGGCAAAGACCATACTGTCCAGAGAGCGTTCCATCTCTTCATTCTGACCACTGATCAGGAAGCTGAACCCGGATGGAAATGCCATCCCTGCCAGGGCCGACTCGATGCCCTGCGACGCCGATCCCAGATCGATGCCCTCGGTATTTGCTGTCACCAGGGCGGCGCGTTGCTGATCGATGCGGCGGATCTCTGAGGGACCCTCGGCGATACGGATGCTGGCCACCGACGCCAGCGTGATCGGCACATCCCCGTCGGGGTTGACGACCAGGCGTTCGAGTTCGTCGACGCCGACGCGATCGTCCTGCCGCAGTCGCACCAGAACGTCAATGTTGCGTTCCTCGCGACGGAAGTCGGTGGCCACACGACCTTGAACCTTGTTGCGCACCAGTTCGGCAACGGTCCTCAGATCGAGCTCATAGTCCGACAGGCGGTCGCGGTTGTAGACGACCTGCAGTTCGGGGTTGCCCACCTGCAGCGTCGAGCGGACGTCGGCCAGGCCCGGCAATGCGGCCACAACCCCGACAGCATCGGCACTGACCCGTCGCAGTGCGTAGAGGTCATCACCGCGAATCTCCAGCTCGATGGGTGTCTTGAAGCTGAACAGTGCCGGAAATGACACTTCGGTGGAAACTTCCGGCAGTGTCGCCAGTCGCTGACGCAGCCCTTCGATGATGCGGTCTTCATCCACCGGCGACGTGTTGTCCTCCAGGTAGATGGTGATACGAGCCGTATGCTCGCCTTCATCGGAGGAGGATGTAGCCGCGCCGTCGGAACCGACCGTGGTGGCCACCCTCTCGACGGTGGCCAGGTCGAGAGCGACACGCTCCGCCGACGCCGCCACGGTGGCGGTTCGGGGCAGGGGCGTACCGACGGGCATGGCCAACTCGAGGTTGAATTCGCCCTGGTGCACGGGGGGAATCAGCTCGGTACCGAGAGCCGGGACGAGATAAGTCCAGCACAGCCAGAAGCTGACCCCAGCGCCGCCCACTACGACCAGTCGCTGCCGGAGCGCCGCTCTCAGTACCATCGGGTAGATGTGCTGGACCAGACCGAGCAGGCCTTGAAAGAGTCCCAGCAACGGCGCCGCGATCGGTACCGCTACGATGGTCGCGATCACCACCGCTGCAGCCAGCAACGCGCCGATGAGGAGGAACACGACCAGCAGCGCCGTGCGCACGAGACTCAAAACCGCGTGCACGACGAAACGCACGATCAGGTAGGGCAGCAGGACGACGGCCAGCAGGCCACGCAGAATGGCCAGCGGCCAACGCAGTCGGCCGCTGGCTTTCGGGGGCACCCAGCCGATGAGTCGTCCGAGATCACGGCCCAGTGCCGCCGGGGCGCCGTTGTCGATCAGCCCTGGCCAGACATTGTCAGGAAACCCGCGCCAGACGGGAGTGTTGTCCGACCACTCGGCGACTCGCACGTGCACAGGACGCTCCGGCTTCCAGCGGAATCGCTCCAGCAGCTTCCACACGGGGAACAGCACTTCGAACAGTATGACCCCGATGCTCTTGATGGCAGCCGCCAGTATGGCTGCCAGGGCCAGGCCGATGCGGCACACCAGATCGAGAAGCAGTTGCGGCAGGACCAGAGCCGCCTGGCGCAGTCGCAGGGACACGGATGTGGGAGTCGCCGGACGCAGAGCATCACCGACCCGCGTGGCCGCCGGTAGACGCAGGAACTGCGAGCGCAGCAGGATCCCCAGACCGTCCCGGCGCGCCTGACGGGAGGCCAGCATGGGAATGAAGTAGAGGGCCACCGCCAGCGACGCCAGCAGGCTGAACACGACGGTGAGGGCCATGTCGCCGAAGACCTGGCCGGCGACCCCTTCAACGAATACGATGGGGAAGAACACGGCGATCGTCGTCAGCGTCGAGGCGAATACGGCCCCGCCGACCTCCCCTGTACCCCGTATGGTGGCCGTCACCAGGTCGTCCCCCTCTTCCCGGCAGCGGAAGATGCTCTCCAGCACGACGATGGAGTTGTCCACCAGCATGCCCACACCCAGCGCCAACCCCCCGAGAGACATGATGTTGAGGGAGACCTCGGACAGGTACATCGGTGCGAAGGTGGCCACCACCGAGACTGGAATCGTCACGGCAACGATCAGCGTATGCAGGAGATTGCGCAGAAACACGAGCAGCACGAGCACGGCCATGGCGCCGCCCAGCAGGGCGCTCTTCTGCACCTCATCGATCGAGTTCTGGATAAAGACGGACTGATCCGACAGAATCTCGAGGTGCGCCCCGGCGGGCAGACGGTTGGTGATGAAATCCGTCATCCGCAGACGTTCCATGGTGCGCCGGGCATCGGCCTGCTTGCGCGCCTTCAGATCCTCCTCGCCGCCGGCTTCCTTCTCGTCGGTTGCTTCCTCGTCCTCGGCGGCTCCCTCCTCGTCCGCGGCTGCACCGTCAGACTCGCCCTCCTCTTCGACTTCCTCCCCACCGGCGACACCCTCAGCCTTGGCTACCGAGTCTGCCTCGGCCGCTTTCAACCCGGCCACGAACGCCTGCTGTTCGGGTGTACCCTCGAGACGATCCCGTACCGCCTGGGCCACGGCGACGATGTTGGCGTCGGCTTCCTTGTAGATCTCGAGCTCGACACTCTCCCGACCGTTCACCCGGGTCAGGATCTTGCGCTCCTTGTGCGAACGCTCGACGTGGGCGACGTCGTGCAGCCGGATATCGGCGCCCCCCTCCTGGGCGACGATCAGCTCGCCGATCTCGTCGAGGCTCTTGAATTCGTTCAGGGTGCGTACGAGGTATTCTGTCTGGCCTTCGCGCAGTTGGCCACCGGGTAGATTCACGTTCGCCTGATCGAGGCGTCGGTTGATGGCAGCCACGTCGAGTCCGAGCAATGAGATCTGCCGCTCCATGAGGGAAACGTGGATCTCCTCCTCCAGACCACCTTTCACCTTGACCGCCGCCACGCCCGCCACAGACTCGAATTCCCGACGGATCTCCTCCTCGGCCAGCTCGCGCAACTGGAAGAGCGCGGCGCCTTCGTCGGCCCTGGTGGAGTCGACGTAGAGCCCAAGGCGAAGGATCGGATCAAGGGACGGATCATAACGCAGCAGTAGCGGCTTCTCGGCCTCTTCGGGCAGCCACGTACGATCCACCTTTTCGCGGATGTCCTGGGACACGTCGTTCATGTCAGTGTCCCACTCGAACTCGAGAATGACGTCCGATTGGCCGGCCTTGCTCACCGAGCTGATCCGGACCAGGTGGGGTATGATGCCCAGCTCGCGCTCGAGGGGGCGGGAGATCAGCGTCTCCACCTCTTCCGGCGCTGTGCCCGGATATTCCGTACGCACCGTCAGCGTCGGATAGGCGATATCCGGCATCAGGTCCAGGGACAGTCGCTGATACGACACCCAGCCGAAGACACAGACCGCCATGACCACCATGAGGATGGCGACGGGCCTGCGGGTCGTGATGGCGAAGCTGTTGGAGGGAGTACGAGTGCTGGCGGCCGGTTCAACCGGTATCGTGCCGGCCGTGTCGGACGGCTCCGGTGCGCTCATCCCTGGGCGGTGGGCGTCACCGCTGAGGTGTCGCTGCCGGCGTTCATGACCTTCACGCGTGCCTGGTCTTTGAGGCCGTTCTGGCCGACGACGATCACGGGCGAATCGGCGGCGATCTCCGACCGTGCTTCGACGAACCGACCGTTCTCATACCCCACATCCAACTGGATGCGCTGTGCCGTGCTGTCGGCCACTATGAAGACGAAACGATCGGTGCCGTCGTAGACGACGGCCTCCTTGGGGATGAGAATCGCGTCCTGATGGGTGTCAATGACGATGCGGACATTGACGAACATGCCGGGCCGCAGGTGCTCCCAGCGGTCACGAAGTCCGACGGTGACCTTGAAGGTGCCGCTCCTCGGATCGACCACCGGGCTGATTCGTTTGACGTAGCCCTCGAACTGTATGTCCTCGACAAAGTCGGACTCGGCTTCGGCAATCTGCCCGTTCTGCACGGTACGCATGTAGCGCCCGGGCACGTGCACGCGGGCAATCATGTCCTCGAGCTTGACCAGGTCGAACAGCTTGCCCCCCGGAGCGACACGCGCGCCCACCTGCACCTCCCGGGAGGTGATCATGCCGGAGAAGGGGGCGCGGATCTCGGTGTGCTTCAGCGTCAGGCGCGCTCTGTCCTGACGCAACCGCGCCTGCTCGAGCTGGTAGAGGGCATCCTCGTATTCCTGAGCACTGATCAGCTTCCGACGGTGCATCTCCTCTGTGCGCCCGAACGAGCCTTCGAGATAGCGCAGATTGGCCGCACTTTCGCGATCTTCCAGTCGCGCCTGGTCGTTCTCGAGCCGCACGAGCAGGTCGCCGGCAGCCACCTGATCTCCCTCTTCGGCCAGGACTTCCTCGACCTGGCCGGCCACCTCGGGGTGAATCTCGATGGCCGCCTCGGTCTCGACGGTGGAACTGAAGACGAGATAGGAAGAAATGTCGCCGCGCACGGCGACGGCAGTCTCTACCGGAACGGTATCCCGCTCCTTGGCTGCCGTCGAATCACCCGAAGCGGAATCAGCGACGGTGGAATCGGTAGCCGTCGAATCCGTGGCCGTCGAGTCAGCGGCGGCCTCCTGGGAAGCATCTGCTCCTTCGCTGTCGGCGGTGCCGCAGGAACCCCATGCCCATGCGAGCAGGCAGAGCACCAGTGTACGCAGTAACGGCCCGATGACCACGCGAGATTGTCTATGTTGTTGGAAACAATACATTAGGCTAGCCTGTAAGGCCGATAGAACCGCAAATCGTGGACTCTGTCAACACCGAATCACTCCAGGGACGTCAACGTGCTGTTCGCCGAGATTGTCGCCCTCGTGTCGCTCACGGCGGCCCTGACCCGGTTTGCCCGGCAGGCGCCACAGACCGAGGCCGCGCGCCACTGGGTGGCGGCACGCTCGCGTCTTCTCGACCAACTGCTCATCTGTCCCCATTGTCTGTCCTTCTGGATTGCCGTGGCTGGCACAGCGGTCCTCTGGTGGCTCGAGACCCGCTCACCCCTCGCGGTGGGGTTGATGGTGCTGCTGGGTTGGCGCGGCGCGTACTACGTCAACAAATCCCTGGATCAGCGACGCGATCAGGCCATCAACCGTGCCTCTCAGTCCTGTCTGGTGTGCGGCGCGGCCTATGAAGATGGCGTGTCCATCGAGCGTCGGGGAATGGCGTTCTGCTCCACAACCTGCTGGTTCGATTACCTTCGTACGCGACCGGCGCCACGAAAGAACCTCGTCAGTCGTTCCGGCGAGATCATCCGACAGGAGATGTACCCGTTGAGCTACAAGAACGTGACGAACAAGGAGGCCCACGATCTGCTGCAGGGGGCCGAGAAGTACATCTACATCGACGTACGGTCGATCCCGGAGTTCCAGAACGGCCATCCTTCAGGCGCCGCCAACGTCCCTGTGTTCCACCGCGAACCCATGGGGTTGGTACCCAATCCCGACTTCGTCATCGTCGTTGAAGCCCACTTCCCCCGTGACTCGAAACTGCTCATTGGGTGCCAGAGTGGCAAGCGCTCGGAGCAGGCTGCCGAAGCCCTCGTGGCGGCTGGCTTTCAGGATGTGACCAACGTCAAGGGCGGCTACGGCGGGGTGAAGGACCCTGCGGGACAGGTCGTCGAACCGGGCTGGTTCGAACAGGGGTTGCCCACCGACTATGGCGAGCCCGAGGAGCGCAGCTACGAAGCTCTTGCCGGTCGCCGAAGGGAGGCTGGGCAGTGAGCCACGCCGAGCACCGTGCCGCCGCCCCGGACAGCGTCGGCGTGGCCGTGATCACCGTCAGTGACTCACGAGATGAGGACTCCGACAAGAGCGGCGCCCTGATCCGTGAGAAGCTGGAGAGCGCCGGGCATGACGTCGTGCACTACGCCATCGTCAAGGACACGGCGCGGCAGATCAAGGGCGAACTCGCCATCGCCGTCGAGAAACGCGGCTGCCAGGCCTTGATTCTCAACGGGGGCACGGGCGTGTCGCCGCGGGACAACACGTTCGAGGTAGTCAACGGCCTGCTGGAGAAGCGCCTGCCCGGATTCGGCGAGATCTTCCGTTATCTCAGTTTCAAGGAAATCGGCTCGGCAGCGATCATGTCCAGGACGGGGATGGGCACCTATCGGGGGCGCATCATGGTCTCCCTGCCCGGGTCCACGGGAGCGGTGCGCCTGGCCATGGACGAGCTGCTCCTGCCGGAGTTGGGTCACCTCGTCAACACGGTGTCCCCCCACCGCTGATGGCCCTCAACCCGATGTTCCAGGTCGGCCTCGATGTGCGTGGTCGCATCTGTCTCGTCATCGGCGGCGACGGCGTTGCCCAGGACAAAGTGGAAAGGCTGCTGGATGCCGGCGCCCGGGTGGTCGTCATCAGCCCCGAAGTGACGCCGCGGCTGAGGGACTGCGCGACCGATCCCTGTCGATTGGAATGGCGACAGCGACACTACGAATCAGAGGACCTGGACGGCGCCTTTCTGGTGATGAACACAATTCGTGGGAACAGCGACTTGTGCCGCCGTGTCTTTTCTGAGGCGGGCGCACAGGGCATCCTGGTCAACACCTACGACGACGTCGACCACTCCCACTTCGGCATGGTCGCCCTCGTCAGCGCCGGCCACCTCCGCCTCGGTGTGAGCACAAGCGGGGCCAGTCCGACCCTCGCAGGCAGGTTGCGACAGGATCTGGACGGGATGTTCGACGAAGAGTTCGGTGAGTACCTGGAGGCGCTGGGGTGCGCCCGCGCCAGCCTCCGGGAGGCGGTCCCCGACTTCCCCGCTCGCCGGGAGATTCTCCAGGGCCTGGTGGCCGGCGTCCACGTGGAGGGACGGTGCCATCTGCCAGAGGGCTGGCGCGAGCGGATCACGGCGGCGCTGGCGGCAGCGGGCACAAAAAAAACCGGCTGAGAGCCGGGTCTGTCAGAGATTCAGCGGGTCGTACGACGGCCGTCGTCAGCGATCAATCGTCGTCATCATCGTCGTCGTCATCGTAGTCAGAAACCGAGAAGGCGCTTGCCGCCCTGCCGCTGGCGGTGTCGACAGGTTTGGGATGTCCGGCGTCGTCGGATGTGGTTTCGCCTTCTTCCCGCGTCTGGTGCAGGGCCTCTTTGAGTAGTCTGCCCGGCTTGAAGTGCGTCTTGCGGCGGGCGGGCACGTAGATGATCTCGCCGGTGCGGGGGTTGCGTGCTGCCGGCTTGGGACGGGTGTCCTTGACCTGAAAGACGCCAAAACCCCGAATCTCGATCCGGTTGCCCTCGATCAGACTGTCGCGCATAGCCACGAACAGGCTGTCCACCATCTTCGCCGCCAGATTCTTCTTGCACCCGGTACTCTGGCTGACCAGAAGTGCGAGGTCTTTCTTGGTGATTGTGGACAAAGGAATCTCTCCTATTGTCGGCGACCGGCTTCATCGGCTGACAGGAGTGTCTAAGTGACTTTAGTTATTGGTAAATAACGCGTTGCACAACATACGCCCCACGATTGGGCCGTGTCAAGCAAATAACACGTTGAAGCACTTATTTCTTTGATAGTTAGGGCAAAAAAGGGCCCCCACCTCAGATGAGGCAGAAATCGCCTGAAACCGCCGTTTCCACTCCGACGCCTGAAATCACTCCCATCTTCTGTAAATTCAATACGTTAAGAGAATAATGAGAAATCACCCAGGTGCAGGTCGCCAAGGTCCAGTTCGGAGCTCCGGATTCGTCGCCGCGGTGCAGTTGACGCGCCCGCGGAACTGCCTGCTGACAGCGATCTCGGTGTGGGTCGGCGCCGTGACCTCAGGCGGGCCGCATGCCACGGCTGCCGTCGTTTTCGCGGCTGCCGGAGCCGCCGCGATCGCCGCTGCGGGCAACGGCATGAACGACGTCATCGACCTGCAGACCGATCGCTTGAATCGAGCCACCCGGCCGTTACCCTCTGGCCGGCTGTCCGCCGGCGTGGCTCTGGCCCTGTCTTCCCTGCTCGGTGTCACCGGGCTGGCACTGGCTTTCCTGGCGGGCCTGCTGCCAGGCATGATCGCCTTTGCCGTCGTCGTCGGTCTGGCGCTCTACAACTGGTTTCTGAAGCGCGTCGGGCTGGCGGGGAATCTGCTGGTCAGCCTGATCGCGGCGACCACCTTCCCGTACGGCGCCGCGGCGGCCGGCGGCTGGGGACGCTGGTGGATTCCGGCCCTGTTTGCCGTCGGCTATCACCTGGCGCGCGAGCTGGTCAAGGGCGTGGAGGACACCGAAGGGGACCGTCTGGCCGGAGTGCGGACCGTGGCCCGTATATACGGTGACCACCGAGCCTGCCGGTCCGCGGCTGTTCTGTTGGCCCTTGTCGGTCTGGCCGCTCCTCTGCCGGTCCTGCTCGACATCTATGGTCTGGCGTATCTGGCCCTCGTCGGGCTCCTCGACGTCTTTCTTGCCAGCATCGTTCTGTCGCTGTGGTCCGGGAATCCCGGGGGCCGGCGCCTCAGCCCGCGCCTCCTGTTGGGCATGGCTCTCGGGCTCGTGGCGATTGTACTGGGCGAGATCCTCGCCCGACCCCACTGACCTCGACGAAGGAGAGCCTCGTGAAGATCACCGATATCAGGACCTTTCCCTTGTACGCCGGAGGGCGCAACTACCTCTTCGTGAAGGTGGAGACCGACGAGGGTCTTTACGGGATGGGCGAATTCGGCATCACGTGGAAGGAACAGGCCGGTATCGGCGCCATCGAGCACATGCGACCACACCTGCTGGGCCAGGATCCGATGAACATCGAGTTCCTCTGGCAGCTGATGTTCCGCGGTGATTTCTTCCCCGGGGGTCGAATTGCCGCCGCGGCCATCAGCGCCATCGACATCGCCCTCTGGGACATCAAGGGCAAAGCCCTCGATCAACCCGTTCACATGCTCCTGGGAGGCAGATTGCGGGACCGGGTCGTCTGCTACGCCGGCATCGGTGGTCGGACCCCGCAGGACGCGGCACAGGCAGGTCGCGACAGAGTCGACGCCGGGTGGCAGTACCTGCGGCTGTCGGTCAACGATCGCGACGGAATCCTCGATGCCCGCACCGCGGTCCGTGACTCGGTCGAGCAGTTCGCTGCCGTGCGCGATGCCATGGGCCCCGAGGTGGAGATCTGCATCGACGCCCACACCCGTCTCGACCCCCCGGATGCAATCCGCCTGGGCCGCCTGCTGGAACAGTACGACCCGTTCTTCATCGAGGATCCGTTGCGCTGTGAGAACCCGCAGAGTTACCGCCAGATCCGTCAGCACGTGGCCAGCCCGCTGGCCGTAGGTGAGCACTACGCCACCAAGTGGGAGTTCCGCCAGATGGTGGAGGAAGAGCTGCTGGATTACGCCCGCATCGACCTGTGCATCGTCGGCGGTCTCACCGAAGCCCGCAAGGTCACCAACTGGTGTGAGACCCACTACATCAAGATCGTCCCGCACAATCCCCTGGGTCCGGTCTCCGCCGCCGCCTGCATCCAGCTGGATCTGGCCACCGACAACTTCGCGGTCCAGGAAGGCGGCCGCATCGGCTCCGCCTTCCTCGAAGACGTCTTCCCCGTCCAGGTCCCCTACGAGGCGGGCCACATCCTCCCCCCCGAACTGCCCGGTCTCGGTATCGAATTCAACGAGGAGGCCGCCGGAGAATACGAGTTCAAATGGCTCAACGGCCCCCAGCTGAGAAGATCCGACGGCTCCTTCACCAACTGGTAGCCTGACGCCGACCACGGCCGCGACGCACCCGGATCACCCCTCAACGGCTGACAGTCTTTCCCAAGCTTGGACTTCGACGGAATCTCCATACGACATGACTGGCTCGGGGCACAAGGCACGTTCGTGCAGGGCGGGCGACGCGGGCATGAGGAGTGGGCCCTGGGGCGCAGTCCCGGGCTCCGAGGGCCAGGCCCGAAGGGCCGGCGCCCGGACGGCGCCGGCCGACTGAGCCACAGGGATGTGGCGTTCAGTCGGCCCTCGGAGCGCGGGACGATCAGCGCCCCAGAGCCCACGGAGTCGACACGCGACACCCGCCCCTACCACTTATCGTCCTTGCCACTATCGCCCCAACTCCCGACTCTCTTCTACCATGAACCTCAACCCACCAAGAGGCACCCGCGACTTCTTCCCGGAAGACATGCGCCTGCGCAACTGGCTCTTCGGTCACTTCCGCGAGGTAGCCCGTCTCTCCGGCTTCGAGGAATACGACGCGCCCGTGGTGGAATCCGCCGACCTCTACGTGCGCAAGGCGGGTGAGGAAATCGTCGATCAGCTGTACACCTTCCAGGACAAGAGCAACCGCGAGCTGGCGTTGCGCCCCGAGATGACACCCTCGCTGGCCCGGATGGTCCTGCAGAAGGGTGGCGCCCTCGCCCTCCCCATCAAGTGGTTCAGCCTGCCCCAATGCTGGCGTTATGAGCGGATGTCCCGCGGTCGGCGACGCGAGCACTTCCAGTGGAACATGGACAT
>PBSR01000132.1 GCA_002726335.1 Gemmatimonadaceae bacterium | reverse complement strand
GCTGCTGCGAATGCCAGGTCACGCCGGTCGGAATTCCCCAGGCAAGGAGGTGGACACGCGGGCCGACGACACTTCGGCCTCTCCCTGGCCGACCTTCATCGGCATCGCCGCTCTCAGCGGATCCCGTGGCTTCTCGATGGGCCTGACGTTCCCCTTCTTCAACGTCTTCTTCGAAGAGGAGTTGCACGTCGGTGCTACGGCGATCGGGGCGATCTTCTTTCTCAGCCAACTGGTGGGCCTGCCGGCGACCTTCACCGCACCTGCCCTGGTGCGCAGATTCGGAGCGACTTTGACCATCCTCCCGGCGCGTACCGTCGGTGGCCTGGCTCTGGGCGTGATGGGGACGGTGATCAACCTGCCCGTCGCGGTGTTGATGTTTCTGCTGTCACGGGCCGCCGAGGTCGTCGACAATCCTTCCGACCAGCATTTTTCCACGCAGATTCTGCCACGACGCTACTGGGCGCGGATCCAGGGATTCCGCGTCTGTGGCTTTCAGCTGTTCAACTTCGCGGGAAGTGTGCTCGGCGGACTGCTGATCCTCGATTACGGGTACGGGGCGGCTTTCGGGCTAGCCTGCATGGCGAGGATAGCAAGCGGCCTGATCATGGCGGGATGGTTCGGACTGCGGCCGAAGACAGGGTAGAACACTGGACGCCACCTCCGGGCCATTTTGGTGTTCTGACGTCAAGGTGTCTACATTCAGTTCCATAGAGGAGCACCTCATCATGAACGTCTTTGCTGCAGCAGAATCTCATCTGGCCCAGAGAATCCGGCGCACCCTCGCCGGCGGCGTGCGGCGCATGAGCACAAGGTCGCGTGTCATCACCGCAGTCGTTCTGTGCGGTGCCTGTGCTGCCGTCCTGCCTTCGACCGGTATCGCACAGACGCGAGACAGCGTCGACTGGGAGATGGCCAGGACCACGGCGCCGGAGGAGTGGTCAGAGGAGCTGAAGTCCCAGATCATCGCTGCCGGCTACGATCTGGAGGCCATTGCGGAGCGTATACGCCTGGGTCAGCAGGAGGACGCGCGTCGCACGGAAGGGGATGGCGACAGTGACCGACTTGCCGAGTTCCAGCGAGGTGTCGCCGCAAGAGCGATGGCCATCCCACCGGAGGAATGGAATGAAAGGTTGAAAGCGGCCATCGTCCGTGCCGGCTGGGACCTGGATGAGTTCACCGAAGGGATCCGCCAACGGCAGGCATTTGCGCACCAGGCGAAGAGGGAGGACGGCATAGACTGGCGGGCAGTTGCGGCGATGCCGCCGGAGGAGTGGTCAGAGGAGCTGAAGTCCCAGATTATCGCCGCCGGTCATGATCTGGAGGAGATCGCGGAGCGTATACGTCTGCGTCAGCAGGAAGAAGTTGCGCGTCGCACGGATGAGGATGGCGACAGCGACCGACTTGCTGAGTTCCAGCGTGGCGTTGCCGCCAGGGCGATGGCCACACCGCCGGAGGAATGGGATGAAGAGATGAAGCGTGCCATCCGGCGAGCTGGTTGGGATCCGGTGGTTCTTGCCGAGCGGGTGCGCCAGGCCCGGGCAAGCGACAGCGAATCGGTGGATCTGTCTGAGCTGCAGTCCGGGGCCAGCACCGTCATTCAGGAGCGTACCTGGGGGCAGGTAAAGCGGGAGGTCGCCAACCCCGAGTAGCGCAGTCTGCCGTACCGACAATCCATCAGCCATCATGCAGCATACGGAAGAAGGTCGGACCTGAGAATCGTCCTCTGGCTCGCTTTCATGATATGGACGGTGGGGCTCGGGTGCGCCGGCCTGGTCGTGGCCGTCGCGATCTATTCGGAGTTGGCAGCGCCGACCATCATCGAGTACTCCGGCCGGCCACTGGTGGACGTGGACTTCTTCGTCCGCCACGAGAGACTCGGTTGGGCGCTGCAGCCACATCTCGAGTATCACCTGCTGGACGAAGCCACGCAGGAGCCAGTGCCCTACTTCACCACGGGAGCTGACGGACTGCGCTTGACCGCCAGCGGCGCCGGCCCTCTGGAACCCGGGATCGTCCTTCTAGGTGACTCCTTCGTCCAGGGTTATCACCTGTACGACCACTAGACCATCGGCTCCCGCCTGGAGGAAAAAACCAGGATCGGCACGGTGAACGCCGGCGTCGGCGGCTATTCCACAGACCAGCAGTACATCCTGCTGCAGCAGTTGCTCGGGTCGCACGATCCATCCTGGGTGGTTCTGATCTTCTTCGTCAATGATCTTCTCTACCTGGAGAATGACGAAGCCTTCGGCATGGGAAAACCGCGTTTCGAGGTTGACGACGGCCGAGTCGACATCACCGCCCTTCACCTGCCGACGCTCAGAAGCGACTCTCTGGGCATGTCATCTATCAACCGGAAGGTGGTTGACTGTTGCACCTATGACCCGTTGGCCAACGTCCTCGAGAAAGTCGGCAGGACCCTCGGCGCGAGACCACTGCCAGGCGCCCTTCTGGGGGAACTGCAGTCGCAGATCGGTCTGACCAAGAAGCGCGAGCACCACTACCAGATCGGGCGTCCGGAGTTCTACACTCAACCCGAACGGTACGGTTCAGACTGGAGCCTGTTCTTCCAGTTTCTCCTGCATATACAGAGGCAGGGCGAGCGGGATGGGTTTCAGCTGCTCGTTCTCTATCTGCCCGAGATCGCTCAGATCGTCGAGGCTGACACCGACCCCTTTGCTCCGCAGCGCTATTTCGCTGACCGCTGCGGCCATCTGAAGATTGACTGCCTCGAGCCCCATCGCGCATTCGTCGAACGACAGGGGGAGGGGATCGATCTGTTCTTCATGGACGATGGCCATCTCTCGCCCCGTGGGGCGGATCTCGTTGCCGGGATCCTGGCCGCCCGGCTTTCTAGAACTCCAGCTCGTTGAACTCCTCCCAGCGATGGAACCCGGCCTTGGTGAAGGGAGCCGTCGAAGACAACTCCGGGTTCTCCAGGCCGCCGTTGCAGTTATAGCGGCAGACGGCAAACTGCCACACGGTGCCGGCCCGGGGTGCCTGATCCATGCCGAAAGCCTGCCATGGTACAACCGCCTCCACGGTCCAGCTGCCGTCTGCCACCACAACTCTCTTCCTCGTGCCACTGGCCAGCGCAATCACTTCGTCCCAGGTGATCTCACCGGCCATGAAGCGCTCTCGGTCCGGGATCCGGATATCCATCAGGAAATCGTTGGGCGTGACGTGGATCTCCCAGTAGTCGGGGCGGTCGGCGCCGGGCTTGATGAACAGTTCGGCCACGTCACCCAGAGTCCACATCTTCTGCTGATCGGCGGTGGCCTGCGAGAAGATGTCGCTGTCCTGCAGTTCCACATGGAAGGCGAGCCCCTCCGCGGCGGCGCCGACACGGGCCGTCCCGGCTTCATGGGGGAGGTCCGTGGCTGATTCCCAGAAGCGGCGAAGAGTCAGTGGCTGACAGTCGGCGTAGGTGGCGGTATCCGCGGGCTCGGAGAGAACACGAACTACTTCACGACAGGGCAAGGGGGCAGGGCTCATCAGGACTCCTTCAGGCGCGAGTGCATCCAAGCTACACTCCGGCGGGAACGACCTCCAGAGCTGACCTGCGGTTGCCGGGACGGCGACACCTTTCGTTCATTGCGCAGCATCCCCTTCCCATCAGGTCATTTGCTCTGAACACTCATCGACGTACAGCCGTGTTGATCCTCCTGGGCCTGCTCCCGCTGACGCCGCCGGCGATTCGTGACGCCGGGGCGCAGGTGCTGCGCTTTGACAGTGAGGCGTCCTGGCAGCAGTGGCAGCTGCCTGCTGGCGCTCTCGAGATCACACCTTCCGGCGGGTTGGTCGCCGTTCGCCTGCGCAAGGACATCAACGCCGCGGTGAACTCGGCGCAGTTCGATGGCGGTGTCCTGCAGGCGAGTTCGAATCGGCAGATGGCGGATCTGGCCATCGATGGTGATCCCGCCACGGGATGGCGCCCGGATGGTACCGAGCGCACGGGGGAGGCCGTGCTCGAGATCAATCTGGGTCGTGCCGTGTCGACGAACTCGGTGACGCTGGTTTTCGCCGAGGATGCACCCCCCTTCGAGTTGTTCGAGGTGTTGATGTCGACGGGCGAGCCGCAGGTCGACATCGTCGGCAATCCACTTCCGGGTGTCGTCGTCTACCGCATGCAGCACCGCTTCAAGGAGAACTCGCGGCACGAGGTGACGATCGAGTTCGATCCCCTGAAGGATCCGCCGATTCAATACGTACGGGTCGTGCCGTTGATCTATCACCCCGACGCACGCCTGACCGAGATCCAGGTCAACGGCTTCGGCGACAATGCGGTGCTGGGACTGATCCCGCGGGGGGGCAGCGCCAATGTCGTGGTCGGTCTCGGTCGGATTGAGCTCGATGTGCCATTGGGCAATGTGGTGGGGTTGATCGACGGCGCCATGGCGACGCGCATGTACTACGGGGCAACACCAGGCCGGGGTGTCGAGGACATCGACGCGCACATCGTGCTGGACCTTGGCGCGGTGTACTGGCTCGACCACGTCCGCCTGATCGGCGAAGCCATGGGTTTCCGTCGGTTCAGCTTCAAGGACTACTCGCTGTTGACCTCCGATGGCAGCCTGGCGCCGGACGGCACACTGATCTGGGATCGGCAATTCAACGGTCGGGCGACAGACAGCGACAACCGACGGGGCTTCGTCGACCACTTCTTTCAACGGAGGCCGGTACGGCTTGTGAGACTCCTGTGGAAGTTCTGGGATGGCGCCTGCGCCGTGGCCCTGGGCGGTGGACAGAGGGCCACGTCCGTCGCCTGTTCCGCACGGGGTACCATGCAGGAGATGCAGGCCTTTGGCGGTGGGTTTCCCCGGGATCTGAGGATGCAGTCGCAGATTCTGGATCTTGGCCAGCGGCGCAACTTCAGCATTGTCGAATGGCAGGGGGAGGTGCCGGCCGGCACCCGGCTGGAAATCCGCAGTCGTACCGGCGGCGGGCTCGTGGAGCGCTACGTGTTTCTGGACCGCAATGGCAAACAGGTGACGGAGCGTGCCTGGGGTCGGCTGATCCCGTCTTTCCGGGGCCCAATCGACACGCTGCAGTCGGTTGGCGGTGACTGGAGTCCGTGGAGCACGGCGTACGCTCGATCAGGCGACCGCTTCCTGTCGCCGGCACCCCGTCGCTACGCCCAACTGCAGGTCGGGCTGTTGACCGACGACCCGGAGGTGGCACCGTCACTGGACTGGCTGCAGGTGACTCATACGTCGCCCCTGGCGCTGACCGCTGTCGGCGAGGTGTTTCCCACGCAGGTGCGGGTCGGGGTGGAACAGGAATTCTCCTACTTTGTTCGTACCGACAACTCCAGCGCCGGCTTCGACGCTCTGGCCGTCGAGGCGACGGCGCCACCCACCTTCCTCGAAGCGCACATGTCCGGCGAGCCCGTCGAGGCAGCGGCCAAGGTGACGACGGATGGCTTCCGCGTCACGTTGCCCCGGCGCGCCCGTGGCGGCGAACTGGTGGAATTGCGCTTCTCCTCTGCTGTCTTCCTGCACGGCACACGCTTTGAGGCCTTTCTGGAGGACAGCCGGTCGCCGGGGGATCGTCAGCGCGTAGACGCGGGAGATGCCTCGCCGGACGTGCCGGGCAACACCAATGTTGTGGGGCTGCCGGTGGGCGAGCGTGTACTGGCCAACGTCACACTGTCGACGCCGGTGGTGACGCCGAACGGCGATGCCGTTAACGACGAGCTCCGCGTCGAGGTGGATGTGGCCAACCTGCTGGTGGCGCGGCCGCTGGTCCTGCGGGTGTTCGACCTGGGCGGCCGGATCGTGCACCAGCAGCAGCGGCACATCGAGGCGGGACGAGAGCGAATCAGCTGGCAGGCCCGTGGCGTGGCACCCGGAGTGTATGTCGTGGAGCTGAGTGTAGCAGGAGACGCGCGGTCGGAGACCGTGCGCCGGACGGTGGCGGTGGTCTACTGAACGACAAGCTCCCGGCCACCTTACTCCAGTTCGAACCGCAGCCCCATGCCGACCGTAACCCCGCGGCTCCGCAGAGGGGCGCCGATGAGATCGTCGAAGCGGTCGTTCTGGAAGCCCGATTGAAACAGCAACCCCACTCCGGGAGACGACCTCACGCGAAACCCGGCACGTATCCCGACACTCGTGCCTCGGCTCAGCGCCCGTCGTTCCAGTCGCTGTTCGCCGCGAGCAAACAACAGGTACCCGCCGACGAAGGGCTGCACCGCTGCGTGGGAGTTGCCTCGGCTCAGCGTTGCCTCCGGGCCACCACCCCAGAGGCGGGCAATGTCATTGTCGTTGAAGTCCTGACGGTAGAGATATCGGGCGCCGACCGTCAGGCGTGGTGACAGCGCGTAGCCCATGCCGGCGCTGAACTGCACCTGGGGCACCGAGAGTCCGAGCTCGTCGCACCAGCCGTCATCGGCCTCGTAGAGGCCGGGATCGCACAGCTCCCGGCCGCGGTGGCTGCCATCTGTTTCGTCGTCCTCGGCGGCGGCGATGAGGACGACGACGATGGTGGCCATGCTGCGCAGCAGCTGTGTCCACTCGTCGCCGTCGTACAGTCCGTCGCTGTGGCCGCTGATGACGAACCCGTCGGCCGTGACGACGGTGGCACAAAGGAGCAGAGCGATAGTGGCGAGCGTGACAGCCCGTACAGGAATCGGGTGACGACGGCGGGGCATGCGGGGTTCCCTCCCCCCTGCAGACCACCGGCCAACGGGCTCGTTCCCCCAGTTCAGCCGTTTTCGTGGGCCAGGGCGCAGGAGGCGGGTTCGCCGTCGGCTTCGGCGAAGACTTTGCCGTACTCCTGCTTCGATACCTGGTGGGTCTCCACACCGCGGTACTGAAACTGCAGGGCGCGGCGACGCCTGGGGCTGGTGTTGGGTGGCGTCTGGTGGGGCAACATGGCCGAGAAGAAGAGAACGCCGCCGGCCTGCAACTCGACCGGTACCGCCTGCGCCGGATCGATCCGATCCGCCAGGATCTCGCAGTCGATGGTATGGTGGTGACGCAGGGCTCCGCGGGTGTGCTGGCCGGGAAGCAGGTGCATACAGCCGTTGTCGACGGTGGCGTCGTCGAGACCAATCCAGGCGGTACCGATCAACTCCAGCGGCAGGTAGTTGAAGTAGGCATTGTCCTGGTGCCAGGGTTTCTCCGAGCCGATGAAAGGCGGCTTGGACAGGGCCATCACGTCCTTGAGGATCAACTGCTGACCGATCAGTTCACTCAACAGGCCCTGGATTCGGGGATGGGCGGTCAACGTCTGGAAGGTGGGGTGTTCGTTCTCGTACCCGTGGACTTTTCGGCAGCGGCTTTCCGCCTCTTCATCGCTCAGTTCCAGCGGTTCGACGCCGGCCTCGAAGTGGATGGCACAGCCGCCGCCCGGTGTCACCACCCGCGAGCCGGCGTAGTTCCGCGCAGCCCCGGGCCGTGCCTGCTTCACCTCACCCTCACCGCGACGGGCAGCCTGCATAAGTCTGTGGGTCAGTTCCTTCAGGGCCTGGCGTGCGGCGGTGACTTCCGCCTCACTCAGCACGCCTTCAAACGCAACATAGCCCAACTCGGAGTACTGCTTGCGGTGGTCATCGGTCAGTTCACTCGGGCAGGGCTCAACGATGGGCCGGGTCAGCGACATGCTCGCATCAGTTCCTTGTCAGGTGATCGAATCTTTGGCGACGCAGGCGTTGGATCACCGCCGCATCGATGTCGTCGAAACGGTAGATCGTACCGCCGTACTGTTCCACGAAGGCACGAGCGGAGGCTTGTTTCATGAACGGAGCGAGGGTTGGCCCCATGGCGCCCAACCGACGGCTGCCAGCGACGAAGAAGAGATCCTGGGCCTGGCTCCAGCCGTCGTCGTGAGCTTCCCAGGGACCTTCGTCGAGGCCTTGAAACCAGAGGCCTGCCACACGGCGCTGGCGCACTGGATCGAGCCACTCGCCGAAAACTTCCGCCGCATCGCAGAAGTAGGCACGTTCCCCATCGTGGCGCAGCAGCTGCGCCTTGGGTCCGTCGTGCTGCCCGATGAGCATACCATCCAGGGTACAGGCCTCGCCGGGGGGGACGGGCAGAGATACGACGTCCGTTGCCGGTTCAGGGCCGCAGGCAGACAGGAGTGTCAGTAGAAGCAGAAGGGCCATATGGCACCCCCGATTCATTCGCTGTCTGACAACGCGCGAAAATCGATGGGGCGGTGGATGGCACGGAGCCGGTGTCCGGCGAGCAGCACCGGCCCGGCGACCCAGAGGCCCAGCATGACGGCCGCCGCCAGGGCACCGGTCTGTCGCGCATGCAGCAGAGCTTCGACCTGGTCAGGGAAAAAGTGGGCGTACGTCAGCAACCGGAAGCTGCCCAGGGGATTGACCAGTATGAGGCCATTCACCAGCCAGTCGGGAACATCCCCTGCGGTGGCCGCCAGCAGGCCGACGATGAGGAAATCGAGCAGGACGGCCAGCAGGATCCAGGAGCCCACAGCCAGCGACACCACCGTTCCACGGTTGAGGCTGCAGCTGGAGATCAGCAGGCCCGTGGAAACGACGGCGCCGGACAGGAAACCGCAGTAGAGCAGCAGGGCGGCGAAGGTCAGCCATCCGCCACCGGCGGTGTGGAAGGCGTGCCCCTGCAGCAGCATCCCCGGCGAGATGGCGATGGCGAGACAGGCGAACAGACCGATCCATTTGCCGACGAGGAATGTCCAGCGACTCACACCCAGCGACAGGTGGAGGTCGAACATGCCGCTTTCCCGCTCGCCGAGAACGGCGTCGTACGCCAGCACTAACCCCAGCAGCGGGACGATGTAGAGCTGCAGGTGCAGCAGCGAGACGAGTACGCTTTCGGCCCCCGCCTGACCCGAGGCAAAGGAGAAGCCGTAGGTCCCGATCAACCCCGACAGCAGGGCGCAGACGGTGCCCATGATGACGATCCACCAGCTGCGCAGATGGGCGGACATCTCCTTGACCGCCAGGTGCAGGGCCGCGTGAACCGCCGTCATCCGCTGCCCCCGTTTCGGCGCGATGTGCCCGTCACCCCGGCCGACGACGGAATCGTGGTTTCCTCCAACCCCGCCTGGCTGAACGTATGCAGGTACAGGTCATTCAGGCCCGCATGGTGGATCTCGATGTCACCCACATCACCCCGCACACCAGCGATGGCGTGCAACAGGTTGCCCACCTCGCGTCGTGGCAGCAGAACGTCGACGCGGTCGGCGTTTTCGCGAACCGTCCAGCCGTGACCGAGAAGCACGGGCAACAACAGGGCGGCATCTCCCTGATCGCGTATGCAGACCTGGGTGGGCAGACCGCAGTGTTCGACCAGATCGATGCAGGCACCACTGCGCAGGATGAGGCCATCGTGCAGGAAGGCGACGTGCGTGATGTGGGCCTCGATTTCGGCCAAAAGATGAGACGAGAGCACAACGGTGGCGCCGGCGTCAGCGTGCTGGCGGAGGATCTTGTAGAAGTCGATGATCCCCCGCGGGTCGAGGCCGTTCGTCGGTTCGTCGAGCACGAGCAGCTCGGGTGCGCCGAGCAGTGCCTGGGCCAGGCCCAGCTTCTGCTTCATGCCCTTCGAGTAGGCGGCGACCTTCTTGTCCCGTGCATCCCAGAGGCCGACGCGGGAAAGGATCTGTGCTTCATCGTCGGCCGACGTGCCGATGTAGCGCGAGAAATAACGCAGCACCTGGGAGCCGGTCAGATAGGGATACCACTGACAGTTCTCCGGCATGTAGCCGATCCGGGGGCGATGATCCGGGCCACGAAGGTCGCCGCTGTCAGGGCGCAGCACGCCGGAAAGGATCTTCAGCAGCGTGCTCTTGCCGGACCCGTTTTCTCCCACCAGTCCCAGGATGCTCCCCTGCTGTATCGGCAGGTCCACGCCGCGCAGCACGGTCTCGCGACCGTAGTGCATGTGGATCCGGTGCAGACGGCACAGTTCGGTCACAGAACCCTCGCGGCAGCCAGAGGGTTGGCCATCAGCGGCTGCGTGTCCCAGAGACCGGGAGGGCGCAGCACCGGGAACTGTGCTTCCAGTCCCTGCAGCAGCACCATGGCCGGGGAATGTAGAATCAGGCGAACCGCCGGGAAGCGCTGCACCAGGTAGGCGGCGACATCGCTGGGAAAGTGGCCCCGGTCGCCGAATCCGTCACCGTTGCGGTCCCAGCCGACGTAGTCGCTCCAGAAGTTTCCACCGTGGGGATCGTCCCAGACCAACGTCGCGAAATCCTGGAAACTCAACTGTTCGTCATTGTCGACGAAGGCGTTGCCGTAGACCTCGTTGTCGGGTGAGTCGGAGAGGTGCAGGCCGAGACGGTTGTCGCTGACCAGGTTGGCGGCGAGCGTGTCGTAGCTGCAACCGCTGAAGAACAACCCATCCTCGCTGTCGTGGACCTCGTTGCCCTCGATACGGCTGTTATAGAGGTTGCGCAGGAGGATGCCGTGTGTGCGGCCGGCGCGGACCCGGTTGTCGAGGACCTGGATGCCCTTTGAGTACATCAGGGCGATGCCGACAGAGGTACTGTCGGTGACGTTGCCAATGACCCGGTTGGCGTGGGCATACATATAATGAATAGCGAAGCGGGCGCCGTGGATATGATTGTTCTCGATCAGGCAACCACTCGAGTTGGAGATGTAGACACCGTCGCGTCCGGCTTCGATGTGATTGCCGCGTACGGTTCCTCCCGTCACATTGAACAGATGGATGCCGTTGCCCAGATCCGAGATGATGGCGGCGTCGCTGCGACCGATGATGCGACAGCTCGTGATCCGCGGCGCTGAGGCGGCGTCAACCCAGATGCCGAAGCCACAGCCCTCCACTCGTACGCTGTCGACGCTGGCAGAGCCGGCGAGGCGGTCGATCCAGATACCGCTCTCCTTGAGGCTCACATCGGTGCCGCTGTTGGTCACCATCAGGTTGCGCACAGAGATGTCCGGGGACCTCAGGGCCAACACGTGGCCGGCACCCCCCCCATCGATCACCGTGCCCGTACCGTGGCCGACGAGGGTCAGCGCCTTGTTGATGGTGGCCGAAGCATAACGCTGCGGCAGCAGCTGCAACGTGTCCCCGGGCGAGGCGTGATCCACGAGCTCCTGCAGGTCGATCTGCGCCACAGCGGGGCCGACGGAAGTCCACAACAGGACCAGAAAAAGCCCGGGGGCGAGTCGGTCAGGCACTGGCGCGATCACTCTCGTGGTAGTCTTCCCACAGATCAGATCTGAGCAACGGCGGGCAGACCTTGGGGTCGTTCATGTGATTGGTGCACTCCAGACAGCCGAAGCATGTCTTCGGATCGATGTTTCCGCCGTCGTCGATCGCCCTCGTGGAGCAACCCTTCGCACAGATCTTACATACGGTACAGAAATTTCGACGAGGCAGCTTGAACAGCTGAAACCTGGACAGGATCGCCAGGTAGCCGCCGAGGGGACACAGGTAGCGGCAGAAGGACCGTACGGTGACCAGCCCCAAGATCAATAGCCATGCCCAGTAGAGCCCCAGGTACCAGGGGCGGTTGGTAACACCCACGAGCCACGTCGTCTTGAAGGGCTCCATCTCGGCGAGCATCTCGGCGAGATGGAGGGAGAACAGGGACACCGTCAGCAGTCCGATGAAGGTCACATACGGGATGTATTTGAGACGATGGTGCCAGCGGTCGGGCATCTCCCATGAACTGTGCCAGCGATGGGGCAACAGCTTGCTGCGCAGGAAGTGGAGGATCTCCAGCAGGCCGCCGAAGGGGCATATCCAGCCGCAGAACGGCCCTCGTCCCCACAGCAATGTTCCCACGGTGATACAGAGCCAGGAGACAAAGAGGAACGGCTCGGTAAGGAAGATCCCCACGCCACTGCCCGAACGGAGGACATCGACGAAGGTGAAGATGTTGACCACCGACGGCTGTCCCTTCTGGCCGATCCCGAGAAGCAGGATGGAGCAGACGAGGATGGCCAGGTGGAAGGTGTCGAGAAACGCTCGATTCTTCGAGATGCGCACGCGGAAGGCGAAGGACAGCAGAACGATCGCCCAGAGAGCGATATAGAGCCCGATCCAGAGGATCTTGCCGGACCAGATGCGCGCGGTCATCGACTGGCTGCCGAGCTCCCCGAAAGCGACTTCGGGGGCGATCACATACTCGGCGGGCATCTCGAAGGGGGTCTTGAAGTGCATGAACTTCTTCGATTTGGCGCTGTCGAAGAAGCGCTCGGTGACCAGCACCTCCAGTTCCCAGGGCATGGCGCCGTTGAAGGCGTCGTTGCGGACGATGTAGATCGCCTTCTCGTGGATCGGTGGCGCATCCTCGAGCAGGATGCGGAACTGGTAGTGGTAGTCACTGTCACGGAAACGGATGATCTCCAGGCCCTGGGTCACCTGCAGTCGATCGAAGATGCCACCGCGCACAAAGCCGGAGCCGCGGAAGGAATAGCTGCCGTTGTTGAGCAGGAGCAGCAGGGAATGACCGGGGTAGTCAGCCACCAGCGAGCGGTAGACCTCCTCGCCAAGCAGGTTGATCCCCAGTGAGGGCTGGTTGACGATACCATAATGGAGATCGAGCCAGTCCTCCTCCGACGCGTGTTCGTCGCCACGGACCTCGGCCGCGCTCAGCGACACGTGACGCAGCAACCCCTTTTCGGTCAGCTGTGACCATTGCAGTGGTTCGAAGTGGTCGTTGAGACGGGCCGCCTGCCCGGACTCGCGAGCCAGTACGCCGATCTGTTGAGCGATGATGCGGGCGCCGGTGAATACAACCTGGTCGGCCACCAGGGCCGTCACCGTGGCGCCGGAGACGCCGTCGAGAGAGATCTTCGATTCGCCGGCGATGTTCTCGCGCAGGAGTCTCTCGATGTGCCGGCCTTCATATTGGTCGATGTAGTCGTGTAGTACCTGCTCCGGAATGCCTACCAGCAGGATCGGCTCGTGGTGGTCGATCAGATCGACACGTTCGATGAGGCCGTCCGCCGTCATGGCCACCAGGATCTCGAGGGGCTTGCCTGAATAAGCCACCATGTCGTCGAGCTGATGTGACAGGAACAGGTACCCCACCGCCTCACCGTCACGGTGCGCCTCGAAGACGGGTTTGCCATCGACGTCGATCTGCTGCCACGTGGCCCCGGGAAAGGACGTGGGCAGGTGTTGCTGCGGCAGGCAGACAGGCCGGCCGTCACGCAGTTCGAGATAGGACTGGGCGGTCAGGGGCTCAGCCGCAAGGGCAAGGGCCACCAGACAAGCCAGAAGGATGGGCATTCCCGGGTCTTTCTGTGAGGCGATTCGGGGTGGGATGGTGGGTGCGCGCGACATGCAGCCGCGCGCACCCGCAGATGAAGACACTAGCTGACGATGAAACGGCCGCGCATCTCGAGGTGGAGGGCGTGACAGAACCAGGGGCAGTAGTACCAGAAGACCCCCGCCGTGTCGGCGGTAAACGTGGTCGACACCGTTTCGGAAGGAGCGACACCGAAGTTGATGTCGTGGTGCGACAGGCAGAATCCGTGACACAGGTCGTCGACCTGGTCGAGGTTGGTGAGGACGAGGGTAACCTCGTCGCCCTGCTGCACGCGGATCTCGGTGAGGCCGAAGGCCGGCGCCACGCTGGTCATGAAGACGGTGACCTTGCTGCCGTCACGGATGACCTGGTTGGCCGCGCCCAGCTGGACCCCGTGCTTGGCGGCCAGCTTCCTCTCGAACTCGAATTTCGCGTCGGCGGGATCCCAGCGCTTCTTCGGCTTGAAAGGCTCCGGTGAAGCGATGACGGCGTCGTGCGGCTCGGAGTGAGTGGCCGAGTCATGGACGATGCGCATCTTGTCGCCGGAGATGTCGATGAGCTGCTCGTTCTCCGGATGGAAGGGGCCCACGGAAAGGAAACGGTCCTTGGAGAACTTGTTGAGGGAAATCAGCCACTGGCCGTCCGCCCGTTTCGTCTCGCTGTTGGAGGCGTTGATGTGACCGATCTGGTAGTGGATGTCAATCTTGTCGACGATCGGGTTCTCACCAGCCACAGCCTTGGCGATGTCCCACTTGACCACCGCCGAGTCGAGGAACAGCGACGTGTAGGCATTGCCGCGACCGTCGAAGGCGGTATGCAGCGGCCCGAGGCCGACTTCCGGCTCGGCGACAACGCAGTCACGCGGCTTGATGGAACCGCCGAAAGCACTGTCGATCTTCTGCAGGTCGATCACCGAACAGGTGGGCGACAGCTTGCCGGAGCAGATGGCATAGCGACCCGTGGGATCGACGTTGACACCGTGCGGACTGTTGGGAATCGGGATGTAGAGAACGTAGGGGTTGTCGTCGACACGGCCGTCGAGGACGGGTACGTCGGAATCACCGATGGTGATGGTCTTGCCGTCGGCTACAGCCTTCTCGATGGCGGCAATGTTGAACACCGCCAGCCAGTCGCGGTCGTTGCCCATCATCTCGGCCAGATTCGTGCCCTTCTCGCTGTTGTAGCAGGTGCCCATGGAGTACTTGCCATCGTAGTCGGTGGCACACAGGTCGAGATTGCCCTTCACCGCTACCTGCCACTTCGGTACCATCTTCCTGGCGTCGATGCAGGTGTGCAGGGCGACGTAGTTGGCGATGTCGTCGGCGGTCTTGCCGTTGTTATCGATGGGCGTGGCGAACTCCGAGTTGCAGTACACATCCTTCAGAGTATGACGCGACGGGAAGATGCCGTGCGTGCCCTGGCAGTTCGGGATCTCGCAGATCGCATCGGTCTCCATGAAATCGAGGCGGATGCGTGCCAGGCGACCCTGGGCCTTGTCGTTGACGAAGCCGTACTGACCATCATACCACCCATCCTTATAGGACAGGTGGAAGTGATGAGTGTCGCCCGTCTTCTTGCCGTTGAGCAGGCCCTTGGTGTAGTTCGTCACACCATGGCCGTAGGTGCAGTCGAAGTTGAACACCGGGATCCGCTTCAGGACACGCATCGACGGCAGTCCCATGATGCGTACCTCGCCGCTCTGTCCGCCTGACCAGAAGCCGTAATACTCGTCCAGTTCTCCCGGCGCGACGTGAGTCGACAATCCGCCCTGGGTCTCGGCGGACGAACTGGTGCTGCCGATCATGCCCGTCGCCGTCAGGGCGAGACCGCCCAGGCCGCCGATCTTGAGCATATCGCGGCGCGACAGTCCATCCTGCTGATCCTGCTCTGAATTCTCCATTACAGCCTCTCCGCTACGTGGTGGTTGTACAAGCCGGAACGGTAGCTTTCCGTCCGTTGATTCTCGGGACTTCTTAACGATCTGTCTTGGCAAATAGGGGGCCAGCGCTATTCGACCTTGCACACGACGATTTACCCGGACCTACCGGGGGGCAGCCCGGAGTCCAGTGCGACAGGGGCCTCACACTGTCGAGACAGACGTGTCACAGTGGGGGAAGTCTGACGCAAGCCATCGCCCGGTTGACAAGGGCCTTGCCCTGTTCGCCGGGGCAGCCGTGATTCAAAGGACCGGCAGGTCTCTTAGAGCTTGAATATGATCCGTAGAATAATGGATCAGGTAAAGGGTTCATCGGTTGAACCAGACCGGACCGCACAACACTCATCAAGCGAGGTGCTGAATGTCGTTCGCCAAATGGGCCTCCATGCTCCTGATCGTACTCTGCAACCTGGGGGTCGTGGCCGCTGCGCATACACACTCGACGTCAGCTACTGCCGATCTCAGGGATCGCATCGCCGAACAGCGAGTCGCAGAAGAGGCCGCCGTGGCACAGGCCGCTGCGCAGATCCTGGTGCGCTACGAGGAACGCTTCGCCGAGAGGAAGGCTGCGGCGCGCGCCGCGGCGCTGGCCGCTCTCCCTGGGGATCCCAAGCAGGGCAGCATGACCTTCATGGTCTGTGGCGCCTGCCACGGCCTGAAAGCAGAGGGCAAGCGGGCCTTCAATACGCCCCGCCTGTCCAGCCAGGCGCCCTGGTACCTGCGTGGCCAGCTGATGAAGTTCCGGGCTGGAGTGCGAGGCGCCCATCCCCAGGATCTGACCGGGATGCAGATGGCACCCATGGCCAAGATGCTGGCCACGGAAGAGAAGGTCGATGACGTCGTCGCCTACATCGCCAGCCTCGATCCGGGCGTGCCGGCAGATGCTGGTGAGGGAGACATCGCCGCGGGACAGGAACACTACACCATCTGCGCAACGTGCCACGGCCGTGCCGGGGAAGGTCTGGAGCAGCAGAAAGGACCGATGTTGTCGGGACAGCACGCCTGGTATCTGGTCAGGCAGCTGAAGTACTTCCGCGAGGGGCTGCGGGGGTATCACGAGGCGGACGCCGAAGGCAAACTCATGGTACCGATGGCGCAGATGTTACAGGACGATCGGGCCATCGACGACCTTGTCGCCTACATCCATTCTCTCGGCGAGTGAGAATCCCCTGAGACGGGCCATTTCATCCTCCCGATAGCGGAACGGTCTGGCGTCGCTATGAAGCGTAGCGTCTTCTACAGATGGCCCATCAACATCCGCACCAAGCTCCTGGTGCTCGTCATCGGGGCCGCCTGTCTGCCTGTGCTGGCGCTGGCGAGCTTCTACTACACCTTCATGGTGGACTCCCTCCGTCAGCAGGCCGAAGGCCGTGAGTTGATGCAGGTGAACATCCTCGCCGATCGCATCCGCAGTCTCATCACATCGGCCGAACACGACCTGCTATTTCTCGCCGGGTTGCCGGCGCTGCAGCCCTTCGTGGTGTCGCCGACGATCAGTACGGACGAGAGAGGCCATCTGCACGAGACCTTCCTCGCGTTCTCCCGGACTCACTCCCAGTTCGACCAGGTACGCTACCTGGACGCCGCCGGTATGGAGGTGGTGCGCATCAATCACAATGCGGGCCGTCCGATCGTCGTCGACGAACAGCGTCTGCAGAACAAGGCCTCGCGCTACTATTTCCGCGAGACGATGCAGCTGCAGCGGGGCCAGATCTACGTCTCGCCCATCGATCTGAACATCGAATGGGGACACGTAGAAGAGCCAGCCAAGCCGATGATCCGTCTCGCCACACCGCTGTTCTCAGTTACGGGTGAGCCTCGGGGGATGGTGGTAGTCAATCTCCTCGGCGAGCAGTTCCTCGAACAGCTGGAGGGGGCGAAACTCGGCAGCGAGCGCCGTGTGGCCATCACTGATCGTGGTGGCAAGCTGCTCGCCGAGGGCTGGTCGGAGGGAGAGGAGATGCTCGCCTTTGCCTTCGACGAAGGCCGGAGGCTGCAGGACGATCTGCCAGGCGACCTGGTGAGCATGTTGCTGCAGCAACGCGCAGGAATCCTGGTCGCTCCGGACGAGGTCCTCATCGCCCACGCGACGATCACGCCAAGCACTGACCTGCCACAGCGTTTCTGGAAGGTCATCACCCGCCTTCCTCGCGCCACTGCCATGCGTGCCGTCTCCTCCTTCTCCATCCTGTTTCTGGCCATCCTCGGAATCGTGCTGATCATCGCCGTCTTCATCGGCGCCGTGGTGGCAAGACATTTTCTGCGCCCTATTCGGGATCTGAAGGCAGGAACGAAGGCCCTGGCCCGGGGCGAATACGACGTCAATCTGCAGATCCTGACGAATGATGAGATCGAAGAGCTGGCTGACGATTTTCTTGCCATGACCCGGCAGCTCAAGGCCAAGGACGAGAAGATTCAGGGCTACAATCATGAACTCGAGGAGACCGTGGCCCGCCGTTCGAGCGAGATCATCGAGGAGAAGCAGAAGCTCGACAGCATCGTCGAGTCGTTGGGGGCGGCCCTGGCCCTGATCGACGATCGTTTCATCATTCGCTGGCACAACCAGACACTGGCACAATGGTGCGGCGCCTCCCCGCTGGGCCGCCACTGCTGCGAGGTCTACCACCGGGGAACCGAGGCTTGTGAGGGGTGTGCCCTGCAGTCGGTATTCGAAACCGGCGCGGGGGAGAGCCGTGAGACCCAGCTGCCCGGTTTCGACGGACCGCGGGATTGTCTGGAGACAGTCCGTCCCATCTTCGACGAGGACGGCGGGATCAAGTACCTGCTCAAGCTGTCACAGGACATCACCGAGAAGAAGGAGTTGGAGCGCCAGCTGCTGCAGGCCGAACGGCTGTCCTCCCTGGGTGAATTCTCGGCGGGGATCGCCCACGAGATCGGCAATCCGTTGGGCTCGATGAAGCTGAACGCCCAGATCCTGGAGCGGCGCTTGAACGGGCAGGTCGACGAGCGCGTCGCCGTGCAGCGGATCGTTGACCAGATCGACCGCCTGGACGGGATCGTCAAGACGTTTTCGGCCTTCGCCAGACCCAAGCAAACCCACGCCATCCGCTATCCCGCAGAGTCCCTGCTCGATGACGTCTTTGCTCTGACGGCGGTGAATCTACAACGCAACAAGGTGCGACTCTCACGGGACGTGCAACCCGGGATTCCGCAGGTATACGTGGATACCTCCCAGATCCAGCAGGTGGTGCTGAACCTGATTCTCAATGCCATACAGGCCATGCCAGAGGGTGGCACGCTGAACGTGTTGTGCTCCTGCCAGGTACCTGAATACGTGCAACTCTCGATCGCAGATTCGGGCCCCGGTATTCCTGCCGAAGTGCAGGAGAAGATCTTCGAGCCCTTCTTCACAACCAAGTCGGATGGCACGGGCCTGGGGCTCTCCATCGCCTACAACCTGGTCAAACACAACGGTGGCAGGCTTTCGCTGGGAGCTCCAGAGGGCGGCGCCGAGTTCATCCTGGAGCTGCCCGTCGTCCGGGGATCCGGGCCATGAGTTTCCGCATGTTGATCGTCGAGGACGACGAGGCCATGCGCCTGACCCTGGTGGAGTACTTCGAACAGAAGGGCTGCGAGGTGGACGCCGCCGCTGAGGGCGGGGCGGCAGTGGAAGTCCTGCAGACGAAGCTGGTGGACATCGTGCTGCTGGACCTGAATCTCCCCGACGGCTCCGGATTGGATTTCCTGCCCCGGATGAAGGCCCAGGACGATCAGCTGATCGTGCTCATGATGACGGCCTATCCCGATGTGCGCAACGCGGTACTGGCGATGAAGCAGGGAGCCTTTGACTACATCATCAAGCCCTTCGACCTTGATGAGTTGGACCTGACGCTGGCGCGCGTCCTGGAGCATCACCAGCTGCGTTCACGGGTTGAGCAGTTGCAGGCCGAACAGCCCCAGATGCACAAGACCGGCGGCATCCTCGGGGAAAGCACAGCCATGGCCGAGCTGCGGGAACTGATCTCGAAGGTCGCTCAGTCCCCCCGTTCAACGGTCCTGGTTCGTGGCGAGAGCGGCACCGGAAAGGAGATGGTCGTCAACGCCATCCACGCCGCCAGCGAGCGTCGCACCGGCCCCCTGATCAAGATCAACTGCAGTGCCATCCCGGAGAACCTGCTGGAGGCGGAGATCTTCGGTTACGAGAAGGGGGCTTTCACCAGCGCCGAGACCGACAAGCGGGGGCTGCTGGAGCTGGCCCACGGCGGGACGCTGTTCTTCGACGAGCTGGGCGATCTATCGCCCGTGTTCCAGCCCAAACTCCTGCGGGTCATGGAAGAGCGCGTGTTCCGTCGGGTGGGCGGTGTGCGAGATATCGTGGTCGATGTCCGCTACGTGGCCGCCACCAATCACGATCTCGAAGAGATGGTCGAGAACGGGGCCTTTCGTGAAGATCTCTACTTCCGCTTCAAGGTGATGGAGATCCATGTCGCCCCTCTTCGCGAGCATACCGAAGATCTGCCAGTTCTGGTCGATCACCTCATCGGCACCATCGGAGGAGAGTTGGGCAAGGAGTTCGCCGGCCCGGACGATGACTTCCTGGAGATCGCGGCACGGTATTCGTGGCCGGGGAACGTCCGCGAACTGAGAAATGTCATCGAGCGACAGATGATCCTCACTCAAGACGGGCTGTTGCACGGCGAGGACTTGCCCACCGATCTCAAGCTGTCGATCTCTTCGCCGACTTCGTCCCACGACGCGGAGGCTGCGGGAGATCTGAAGGAGTTGGAGCGACACCACATCCTGAAGGTTCTCGAACAGCATGGCGGTAACAAGTCAGAGGCCGCCAAGACGCTCAAGATCGCGCGCTCAACTCTGCAGGAGAAGCTCAAGCGGTACCAGATCGACTGACCGAGTTTCGGTCAATCTCCCGACGCGGCTGACCGATTTCCGGTCGCCCAAGCTTGGCGCCTGCCCTTCCGCTCCGGCTGTCCCTGTCCAGCCATTCTGCCTCAAGATCATGTATAAAAGGACGTTAGGGTCCCCTTACTGAGCGTGTTGGTGTCCGCTTCGTCTGGCGGGCAAGCCAGTTGCTCTGGCTCGGGGGCTGTCCCGATCGGTGAAACCAGAATCTGAAGGAGGGCGATTCTCGATGACATCCAGGTACACAACTGGTGGGAGTAGCAGCAGACGAAGACTCGCGGCGGCACTCATCGCCGGCTTCTTCTTCTCGATTCTGGCGCAACAGGCCGACGCCGCCGACGGCCAGGGCGCCAAGTACTACGGCGATTTCCGCTATCGCTTCGAGCAGGACTGGGACTCGGACAAGACCAACGGTTCGCAGCGTGACGATCGTTCCCGTCTGCGCTACCGCCTGCGTTTCGGCTTCAACTATCAGTGGGACGATCACTTCAGCTTCGGCGGACGCCTGCGCTCGGGTAATCCCGCCGATCAGCAGTCGCCGCACATCACTCTGGGCAACGAGTTCGAGCCGGCGGACATCAACATCGACAAGGCCTTCCTCAAGGGGAATTACGGCTCGAGCTGGTGGTGGGTGGGCAAGAACAGCCTGCCCTTCTGGAAGCAGAACGAAATGTTCTGGGACGACGACGTCACCGCCGAGGGGCTGGCACTGGGGCGGAGCTTCGCCGCCGGCAACAAGCTCAAGCTCAAGGCCACGGCCGGCTACTTCATCGTCGGCCACTCGGGCATGGCCTTCTCCGACGACGCCACGATGACGGCAGCACAGGTGGCCCTGGAGGGGCTGAATCTCGGCACTGCCGCGCTGAAGCTGGCCAGCGGTTACTACCTGCTCAGCGACATCCCCGACCAGAACGACGGCACGGCTACTTCCGTGGTCGACTACAAGCTGCTCGTCTCAGGGGCGCAGCTCGGTCTCAAAGGCGGGTTGCCTCTGACTCTCGGTCTGGACTTCATGCTCAACACCGAAGACTACGCCGATCATCCCACCATCGGCGGCTCCAACCTGGAGGACGAGACGACGGGCTTCGTCGTCAGCGTCAAGTACGGCTCGCTGAACGCCAGGGGTGACACCCAGTTCCGCTACTACTTCGCCAGCATCGGCAAGTACGCGGTGGTCGACTATTTCGCTCAGGATGACTGGGTGCGGTGGAACTACAGCGGCGCCAGTGGCGCGCGTTCGAGCAATTTCCAGGGCCACGAGTTGCGTTGTGCCTATGCCTTCGGTCCCAAGTTCAACGCCGTGGCCCGGCTCTATCTGGTCGAGGCCAAAGAGAAGAAATCGGCGGGTGACCTGGCGCTGGAGTCGGGCAACCGCTTTCGCCTCGACTTCAACATCGGCTTCTAGGCTTCGAGACACGGAGAGAATCAATGAACACGAGGACATCACGCATCACGTGGTTCCGCCCCATGCTGATCATGCTCTGTTCGATGCCCATGGCGGTGGCTGCAGCCAAGAAGGTCACCTACGAGGAAGTGGCGGTGACGGACGGAGTCAGCATAACGGGCAAGGTCACCTTCGAGGGCGACCACCCAGCCGCCAAGACGAAGACAATCAACAAGGACATACCCACCTGCGGCGAGGGTGAGCGCGAATACAACATCACCACCATCGGCGACGACGGGTCAGTGCTCAATGCCGTGGTCTACATCGAGAAGATCGCTGCCGGCAAGGCCTGGGATGGCAAGGAGGTCTTCGAACTGGAGCAGGCCGGGTGTGCCTTCCTGCCCAAGTCGTACGTGGTCAGGCGCGGTGCCGATCTGCACGTGCAGAACAAGGACGACGTCTTCCACAACATCCACAGCTATGAGATCGCCGGGAAGGCGCGTATCACCATGTTCAACAGCGGCCAGCCGGCCAACAGCGAGTTCACCAAGCCTTTGCGCATGCGGCGACGGGGCTCGCACGCCATCAAGCTGGAATGTGACGCCCACAACTTCATGCACGAATGGATGTTCGCGGCGGACAACCCCTACTACAGTGTCACCGGTGAGGATGGCGCTTTCGAGATCGGTGACGTGCCTCCCGGCAAGTACAAGCTGTCAGTGTGGCACCCGGTCCTCGGCACGGAAACGACCCAGATCGAGGTGGCCGCGGGAGCGGCGAGCACCCAGGCCTTCCTCTATCAAGGCAAGGTGAAGTGATGAAGAACGCCAGGAATTCAAGTATCCTTCTCATTCTCTGTGCTGCGGTCCTCGGCTCTGCGAGCCTTGCCGCGGCCAAGGACGATGTTCCAGCCATCGGACCTCTCGAGCCTCTGGAGGTGAACACAGCCCGGGCTGAACTAGGCAAGGAACTGTTCTTCGACGTGCGACTGTCGGGAGATGCGGCCATCAGCTGCGCCACCTGTCACGATCCGACGAAGGGCTGGGCCGATGGCCTGCCTCTGTCCAAGGCCTATCCGGGCTCAGAGTATTTCCGCAACGCCAAGACCTACCTCAACTCGGCCTACGCCCGGTATTTCTACTGGGACGGCCGCTTGTCGGGTAACGACGGGGCCACACTGGTTCGCGACTCGATCACCGAGACTCACTTCCTCAACATGGACGGCCGTTTGATGTTCCTGCGGCTGCAGCAGGTCCCGGAGTACGTGGAGATGTTCCAGCAGGCCTTCGGTGCCGAACCGAGTTTCGGACGGGTGCTGAAGGCGGTGGCCGAGTTCCAGAAGACGGTGGTCTCCCGGAATGTGCCCTTCGACAACTATGCAGCCGGTGACAAGGATGCCCTGAGCAAGGACGCCCGGAAGGGACTGAAGCTTTTCCGCGGCAAGGCCGGCTGCATTCAGTGTCACAACGGCTCCTACTTCAGTGACGGCGAGCCGCACAACCTGGGCGTGGCCGAGAACGAGGACATCCTCAACACGCCGCTGCGGCACATCACCATGCGCTCCATGTTCAAGTTCATGGGTGTCGACGGCTTTGAGAACGTCAAGACCGACGTCGGCTTCTACACGGTGTCCAAGAACGACGCAGATCGCGGTTCCTTCGTCACGCCGACGCTGCGGGAGCTGACCAGAACAGCCCCCTACATGCACAACGGCACGCTGGCCGCCCTGGACGACGTGATCGATTTCTACAATCAAGGTGGCGGCGCGGGTGATCGTACCGATCCACGACTGAAGAAGCTCAAGCTGAAAGACTCCGAGCGCCGACAGCTCCGCGTATTCCTCGAGGCGCTCAGCGGTGACGAGGTGATCATCGAGCCTCCCGCCTTCAAGCCATATCAGGTGATAGAAAACTGGACGGAGGTGCCGAATTGAAACGCGTCGCTCTCGCTCTGCTGCTGGTGGCCGCGGCGGGCTCCGCGGAAGCTGCCGACTTCCCCCCGCTGGGACCGCTGGGACCGGTTCCCGTACCCGACGACAACAAGATCACTCCCGAGAAGGTAGAACTCGGCAAGCTGCTCTACTTCGATCCCAGGCTGGGCGGAGATATGTCGACATCCTGCGCCGACTGTCATGCACCCGACAAGGGCTGGCAGGATCTGCAACCCATCTGTCGGGGGTATCCCGGAACCGAGCACTGGCGCAACTGCCAGACCATCGTCAACTCGGCCTATTACTCACAACTGTTCTGGGCGGGCTCATCCACCTCCCTGGAGGCCCAGGCGCCCAGTGCCGCCCGTGGCGCCGTAGCCGGCAACGGCGAACGGGACATGATGGAAGAGCGTCTGGCCCAGGTGCCGGTATACATCGAGATGTTCGAGGCTGCCTTCGGTACCAAGCGTCCTCTGTTGCGCGACGCCTGGCGAGCCATCGCCACCTTCGAGCGCACCCTCGTGCAGCGGGACACGCCCTTCGACCAATACATGCTCGGCGACAAGAGTGCTCTCACGGCACAACAGATCGAGGGCAAGGAACTGTTCGAAGGCAAGGCGGGCTGTATCCGCTGTCACAACGGCGCCTTTCTGACCGACGAGAAGTACTACAACCTGGGCCTGCCGGAAAACGAGATCTTCGAAGAGTCCGAGCTGCACCAGATCACCTTCCGCTTCGAGCAGTACGCCAAAGGCGTACCTGAAGACATCTACCGGTCGGTGAAGACCGACCTGGGGCTCTACTACCGGATGAAGGACCGGGAGAGCATGGGCAAGTTCCGCACGCCCACTTTGCGCTACCTCGAATACAGTTCGCCGTACATGCACAACGGGGTCTTCTTCGACCTGATCGAGGTCGTGGAGTTCTACAACGAGGGCGGCGGCGAGGATGCTATCGAGCGCAACTTCGGCCATTCCACCAAGACGCCTCTGCTGCAGCCCCTGGGTCTCACCGACGCAGAGATGGAAGCCATCGTAGCGTTTCTGGAATCGCTCACCGGCGACGAGATCACCATGGAGGCTCCCGAGCTTCCCAAAGACGCCGTGATGAAATAGGAGGAACTCATGACCGCCAATACAGCAGTGGACAAGCAGAACCCGGCTTCGCCAGACAAGCTTCCGGGCTGCATGGGACGCCGGCAGTTCCTCCTGACGGGTGCCGCGGCGACGGTGTGCACACTGATCCTGCCTGGCGTCGGGCCGAGCGAGGTTCAGGCCCTGGAGATGGCTTACCCGAGAAAGCGGATCGGCAAGGTTTCCCAGCTGCAGGAAGGGGTGCAGATCAACTTCTCCTACCCCGATGCCGCGACCAGCAACTTCCTCGTCAAGCTGGGAGTGGAGGGTGGACGCGGCGTTGGCGCCGGCAAGGACATCGTCGCCTTCAACAGTCTGTGTACCCACATGGGTGGACCGCTCACCGGACTCTACCAGCACGAACACAAGGCGGCGGGCCCATGCCCCTTCCACTTGACGACCTTCGACCTGTCCCGCTACGGCATCGTCATCGCCGGACACGCGTCTGAGTCTCTGACCCAGGTGATGCTGGAAGTCGACGGTGATGACATTTACGCCACGGGCTTTGCGGGCCTGGTCTACGGCAAGCACGCCAATCTATAGATCCGGTACGGAAACCAGAGAGGGCTGATACCATGAGCGTACCATACTACCAGACAGAAGACCGGATCCCCCTGCCGCCCACCGACGCCGACGTGCTGACGACGGCCTGCGACTACTGTATCGTCGCCTGCGGCTACAAGATCTACCGCTGGCCGGTGGGCACCGAGGGCGGGCCCAAGGCGTCCGAGAACGCTCTGGCCTGCGACTTCCCACGCGCCATCATGCAGGGCAACTGGATCTCGCCGAACATGCACAACATCGTCCAGCACGAGGGACGTGATCATCACGTGGTCATCGTCGGAGATGGTGACACCGAAGTGGTCAACGTCGGCGGTGATCATTCGATTCGCGGCGGTACTATCGCCAAGAAGTGTTACAACCCGAAGACGCCGACCAAAGACCGGCTGCAGACACCCCTGTTGCGGGTGAACGGGGAGCTGGTGCCGATCAGCTGGGATCAAGCTACCGATATCTTTGCCGGTGTTTCCCAGCATGTCATCGACAAGCACGGTGCCCATGCGTGGGCGCAGAAGAGGTTCTCTTACCAGTTCTTCGAAAACACCTACGCTCTGTCGAAGTTCGCCTGGGTCTCGGTGGGCACGCCGGCCACGGCCGAGCACGACAATCCTGGCCACTTCTCGTCGACGCCGGGTTGGCGCGACATTGGCTTCGAGAACTTCGCCGCATCCTATGAGGACTATTACCTGGCTGACACCGTCGTGTTGTCGGGCGCAGACCCCTATGAGACCAAGACGATCCTGTTCAATGAGTGGATCCTGAAAGGGGCACGGGAGAAGGGCAACAAGCTGATCTTCATCAATCCGAGAAAGACCACCGGTCCCGCCTTCGCCGAATCCAGCGGCGGGATGCATCTGTGGATCAATCCCGGTACGGATACGCTGCTGCACCTGGGTATTGCCCGGGTCGTACTCGAGAGCGGCTGGGAGGACCGGGAATGGATTGACGAATTCACCAACAACAAGTGGGAGTCCGATTCCGGTTTCGGCCAGGGCGTGCGCAATACACCCTGGCAGTGGCGCACCACGTGGGGCCAGTTCCAGTGCGACGGCTTCGAGGCGTACAAGGAGTGGGTGCTGTCGCAGAAGGAGTCGGAACTCGACTACGTCTCTCAGATGACGGGCATCTCCGTCGCCGACATCCGCAAAGCGGCGGAGATGATGGCCAAACCCAAGGCCGACGGCAGTCGCACGAAGACGACGATCGGCATCGAGAAGGGCACGTACTGGTCGAACAACTACCTCAACACCGCCTCCATCGGCTCCCTGGCACTGCTCTGTGGCACCGGCAACCGCCCGGGCCAGATGATCTCGCGCATGGGTGGCCATCAGCGCGGTGGGATGACGGCAGGGGGGTATCCGCGCAACTGGTCGCCGGAGAAGTTTGCCGGTCGTCGCCGCAAGGGGCTCGATCTGGATCGCTGGGTAGAGGCTGGCAAGGTTCGCTTTGCCTGGGTGGTCGGCACGACCTGGGTGAACGCCATGACCGGTACCACGGCGCTGTTCGACAAGCTCTCGGGTCAGACCGTCGAGAGCGAGCACCAGGTGCGCAGCACCGACGTCGACG
>PBSR01000131.1 GCA_002726335.1 Gemmatimonadaceae bacterium | reverse complement strand
GACATGGATCGAGACTGTGGTAGTACTCGGAGAACACGTGCTCTTGCACTTCCCTCCCATGGAAGGTCGGTTCCAAGTCCTCGCGGAAACAGTGGGTAGAGGGCCGCTCCTTGCAAGCGAAGCGTCGTCAGTCTGGAACAACCGGCGCCGATCACGCACCTTTGAGGGCATGAAAATCCTTGTAGATGCCGACGCCTGTCCCCGTGCAGTGAAAGAAATCCTCTTCCGCGCCGTGCAGCGCGTGAAGATCAAGACGACGCTGATCGCCAATCAATACGTCCGCGTACCCCTGTCCGAACACATCGACAGCATCGCCGTGTCTGCCGGACCCGATGAAGCCGATGACCGCATCGTCGAGCTCGTCGAGGCCGACGACCTGGTGATCACCGCCGACATCCCCCTGGCCGACCGGGTCGTGGCCAAGGGGGCCACCGCCCTGGACCCGCGTGGCGCCCTGCTCACCGCCGCCAACATCAAGGAGCGCCTCGCCACACGCGACCTGCTCGACGAGTTGCGCAACGCGGCGCTGGTAGGCGGCGGTCCGTCCACTTTCGGAGCGCGGGACACGCAGGCTTTTGCCAATCAGCTGAACCAGTTCCTGCAGTCTCGACCTGGGGACTGAGCAATGATGCTGCTATCGCTGCTCCTCTGCTGGCTGATCTGTGCCGGTTCCACCTCAGCCGATCCCGTGCGGGTACCTGCCGATGCCGTCTCGGTGCCGCGCGTCGACGACCTGCCCCTTGTTGGCGCCTTGCCGTTGCTGGCGGGATGGCGCTCAGGCCATGCCGAAGCCCGGGCTGCCCGGGACTTCGACGACAGCGGCTGGATGGTCCTCGAATCCCTGGAGACCACCCTGACCGAGGCGACACGGGAGCGCATCGGCTGGACGGGTGAGGGTTGGTTCCGTTTGCGACTGCACGTCGACCCGGGCCTGCCGGCAGGGGCGGTGGGGCTCCTCCATGGACACAGCGGGGCGCTGGCCATCTACCTCGACGGTCTGCTGGCTGGACACATCCGGGCGCGTCGCTTCCCGCCAGGCCGATGAGCAGGTGTACCTCACGGGCGATGTGAAGCGGATGACGCCGCTGACACTGACGCCGGGTGCCGAGCACGTCATCGCCGTGCACTTCTCCAACCGCAACAGCCTGGCGGTGTTCGACAGCCCGGACAGACTCGGCTTTGTTACCTTCCTTGTCGATTTGTCGCAATGGGGTCAGCTGGCCCAGCGTTATGTCTACACCAGCGTTTTTCACCAGACCCTGTTCGTCGTGCCTCTCGCTTTTGGCATCTCCCACCTGCTGCTGTTCCTCTACCACCGCCGACAGGTGGGCCACCTCTACTACGCGCTCTTTGCCCTTTCGGTTTCCGTGCTGATCTACACGCCTCTGCACCTAGGCTACATGCACGCGTTGCGGGAGTTCATGCTGCTGCGGCTGACCTTCAAGTGGGCCTTGCTGGCAGTGCCTCTCACCGCCCTGCTGTTCCTCTATACCGAATTTCTCGGCGGGCCGACGAGGCTGTTCAAGTCGGCCTGCGTCCTCGGCGTCGGCGTCGGCGCCCTGGCCTTCGTCATCCCCCTGCTGATGGAGCTCTCCGTCATAGAGACGCCCGGAGGCCCCTTCGTGTTCTTTCCGTACATCTATGGCACTTTGATCCTCGTGGTGAGCATGTCCGTTTACCTGGCGCGCGCCGTGGGCCGCACGAACCGTGAACTGGAAGACAAGCTCGAGCAGGTGAGCAATCTGTCCGCCCGCGCCCTGGAGCACGAACGCGAAGTGCAGTCGGCGAAGCTGTCGACCCTCAGGCACCTTGTGGCCGGCATCGTCCACGAGATGAACAATCCCGTGGGTGCGATCCGCAGCGCCCGAGACACCCTGGCGCGGGCCGTGGCCAGGCTGCGCGAAGGCATCGCTTCGGGTCCGGCCCTGCAGGCCATCGACGGCGCTACCTCCGCCCTCGAGTCGGCGACGGATCGGCTCGGTACGATCCTCTCCGGGTTCAAGTCCTTCTCTCACCTCGACGAGGCCGAGTGGCAGATCGCCCGCCTCGAAGAGGGCCTCGAAAGCACCGTCGCCCTCATGGATTCGCAGCTGCAGGGACAGATCACCGTCGAGAAAGAGTACGGTGGTATTCCGGCGATCTGGTGCACACCGGCCCGGCTCAACCAGGTTTTCATGCACCTGATCACGAACGCCCTGAGGCCATGGACGGCCCTGGCACACCCCGACTGCGCACCTAGGTGGAGGACGACCGGGTTTGTGTCGGCATCAGGGATTCGGGCGTCGGCATTCCCGCCGAGCAACTGGGCGGGCTGTTCGATGTCGCTTTCCGGCGGCGGGCTCGCGTCAAGATGGGCATGGGACTGGTGGCCGACTCCCACACCGTGAGCGAGCACGGCGGAAAGATGCACGTGCACTCCAACGTCGGCGTCGGTACCGAGGTCATCATCCGTCTGCCGCTGCGCCAGCGGGAGTGAGCGGCTCCCGAAAATCCAAAGGAGTTCCACGCGTGCCTGACTATACGTCTCTAGTACCCAAGTACGATTTCCCTTCCGACACCATCAAGGCGCAGGAAGCGGCGCTGGCGGTCAACCCGCTGCTGCAACGACTGCACGCCGCCCGTGCTGCCTTCGCCGGCGACCGGCATCGCCCGCTGTACCATTATGTGAACCCCGAGGCGATGCTGAACGATCCCAACGGCCTGTGCTTCTGGCAAGGTTCCTGGCACCTTTTCTATCAGGCTTACCCGCCTGAGGACCCCCGCCAGCACTGGGGCCACGCCGTGTCCGACGATCTCATCCACTGGCGCGACCTGCCCTACTGCATCTACCCCGATCCGGAACGTTGCTGCTTCTCCGGGGCCACGCTGGTGGAAGAGGATCGTGTCATCGCCATGTACCACGGCACCGAAGTGGGTAACATGGTTGCCACCTCTTCCGATCCGCTGTTGCTGAACTGGACAAAGGTCGCCGGCCAGGCGGTGGTGCCGATGACACGCGTCCTATCCGGACGCTATTCTTTAGCTCAAAGTGGCTCTATTTTGCACGCGTGAACTGGCTCCATTTTGCGTGCGTGTTTCCATCGCACGCGCAAGACAATCTACATGCCGGAGCGAGCCGTGCTCGGGGCCAGTCAGAAGGGCTACGAATACTTGGCCATCTCCGAGGTTATCATCGAGGAGTCCTGGGCTCTGCTCGATTATCTGCTAATTCTCGAACTCATCCGCCGCTGCCAGCAGCACCTGCACGAGCACTTCACCCTCGGCCACGCCTTCGTGCGCGGCACACTCGAGCGCCTCAACCGACATCGTAAGGTCAACGAGAATACACGGGACAACGAGTTCCAGATCTTTTTCGACTTCTACAAGGCCGACCTGTTCCGCTTCGACCGCAGCCTCCTGGAACGTGATCCCTACGACCTGGCCGACGAGATCCCTCCATGACAAAGACGTGGCCGTCCGGGCCGAGGCCGTGGAGCTGCTCGGTCTGCTGGCAAGTTCACCTGACGGAGGCACGCGCAAGAAGGTGGCCGCAGTTCTTGGCTGGGCCCTGTCGGACACCGATCCGGGTCTCCGTCTGCAGGTCGTGGAGGAGTTGGGCCGTATGGAGCCCAAGCTCGCCAACAAGCACCTGAACCGCGCTCTGAGAGACGAGAACCCCTTCGTCCGCGAGAAGGTGCTCGAAGTCCTCGATATACGCGAAAAAGAACGTCTGGCACCCCCGGCGACCAACGCCCAGGCAGCCGCTCCCTGAGAGTCCCTGGGCCACGCCTCGTGGGGCCCCTTCAAGCGCCCCGATTTCTTGACTTCCAGCTACCCCATCGTTACATTGGCAACGCCTGAACGACGAACCTGAAACGGTCTCATTGTTTGCGTAACTCGTTGTTTTACATGACTTTTTGAGTGTGGCGATCTGTCGCGTGACCGACTCGGTCAATCCCCATCCCACGACAGGCCGGACACCCCCAGATCGGGCCTCCGAAACCTTCGCCCCCGACTCCCCGCATGACCTCGTGAGAGGGGTTCGGAAGCGGATGGTGATCGCACCCCAGGATCGCCACACTCACCATTCTGCTGCAAGGGAGCAGTTCGACTCAGTGTCGGACTGCTTTCTCTTTGTGGTCCTTTCTCCTCGCTCTTTGACCGCGATATTTTGACCACTGACGATGGCGGCATGCACGTCTGCATGGTCGTGTTCGGCGACCTCTGCTTCGATTTCCGGGTCTATCGGGAGGCGAAGGCTCTGGCGGATGCCGGCCATCGGGTGAGTCTGATCGCTACCGACTTCCATTCCGGACCGATGCCGGCCGAATGGGACGCCTTCGGTCTGCACCTGATTCCTCTCGATCGAGGCCACTCTCTGCGCTTCAGCTACCCGCACTTCTGGCGGCTGGCTGCACGGCAGGCTCTGGCCACGGCGGCAGATGTCTTCCATGCCCATGACCTCGATGCCCTGTGGCCGGCTGCCCGCGCCGCGCGACGACTGGCGGTTCCCCTGGTCTACGATTCTCACGAGCTGTTCTCGCGTCAGTCCTCCCTGGTGAATCGACCCTTGATTCGTGGCTTCTGGGAATTCTGGGAACGCCGGCTCCTGCGAACCGTCGATCGGGTGATGACGGTAAGCGACGCGATCGCCGAGGACCTGCGCCGCCGCTACAACCTCACAGACCTGCCCGCCGTCGTGCGCAACCTGCCGCCATGGCGAGAACCCGTTGCCGAGTCCCCTCTGCGGCAGGCCCTTGGGCTGATCGGTGACCCAGAGCCGCTGGCCTTGTACCAGGGTGGTTTTCTGACCGACAACGGTCTGGGTGAGATGATTCAGGCCATGGTCCAGATCGACTGGGGACGTCTCGTGCTGCTGGGCGGCGGTCCGACGGAGTCCGCCTTGCGGCAGCAGGTTGTCAGCCACGGCCTGCAGGACCGGGTCCGCTTTCTGCCCCGCGTGCCGTTCCCCGAGCTGCACGAGTGGACGTGTGGTGCCGACGTGGGGGTTTGTGTGATCAAACCCACGGGGGAGAGCTTTGCCTGGTCGCTGCCGAACAAGCTGTTCGAGTATTTCATCGCCGGCCTGCCGGTACTGGCTGGCGATACGCCGCAGATTCGACGGGTGATGCTCGACACCGGTGCCGGTGTCGTCGCCGATCCCGAGAATCCGTCTGCCATCGCTGACTCCCTGCGGGGTCTGTTCGCCGATGCCGAAGGTCGGTCACAGCTGAGTGTGGCCGCCCGGAGTGCCGCCCGGCGGTTTTGCTGGGAGAAGGAGGCACCTCGCTTGTTGGCGCTGTACGAGAGCCTGTGATGGGTTCCGCCAGGCCCCGGTTGTCCCTCGTGGTGCCGACCTACCGGGCACCGGAACAATTGCGGGGGCTGCTTCGCAGTGTCGCCGATCAGCGCTTCGACTCATCTCGGGCGGAGGTCATCGTCGTCGATGATGGAACTCCCGGGTTCGACCCGGATTTATGGGCTGGCATGGTCGGCGAATTTCCCCTGACCGTCCTGCACCTGCCCGACAACGGGGGGCGGGCCGTGGCGCGGAACGCCGGGATTCGGATCGCGAAAGGGGACATCGTCATCTTCCTGGACGGCGACATGACAGTGGAGCCGGACTTCTTTCAGGCCCACGACCTGTTCCATGCCCGGCACCCCGGCGCCGTGGCCGTGGGGGCAATCCGCTGGGCTCCCGATGTCCCCGACACACCGTTTATGCGGTATGCCGGCAGCCGTGGCGTCGGTCGTTTCGGCGGGGGTCCGGTACCTTTCAGCTGTTTCGTCACCGGCAATTCCTCGGTGTCACGACAGGTCCTGCTGGATGTGGGCTGCTTCGACGAGGGTTTCTCGACGTACGGCGGTGAGGATCTGGAACTCGGCTACCGCCTGGATCGCGCCGGAGTGGTCGTTCGCTACGAGCCGGCGGCGGGATCGGTACATCATGGTTGGAAGGGGTTGCTGGGCATGCGTCAGTCCATGGCAACCTACGGGGCCGGCTCGCTGCCGCTGCTGCTGGACCGCCACCCCGAGTTGGTCGACGTGCTGCGCCTCGACTTTCTGCAACTGTCCTGGTGGCATCCCAGGCGACTGGTGCTGATGGCCACCCTGTGGCCCGTCATCCATGCGCCTGTGTTCGGCCTCGTCCGGTGCGGCGAGGCGTGCGGCTACGTACCAACCCTCTGTTTCGATTACCTGTGGTGGTCGGAACGCACCCGGGCCTACCTGCGTTCGTCGCCACCCCCCGGTTGATATGCCGACGGCGGGCCGTATGTTCGTTGCATTCCGGTGTTGAATGAGGAGAGCGAGAGACCATGCGTTGGACGACCATATTCTGCCTGATCACAGTGTGGGGCGTCGTCGGTGTGCCGGTGGGTGCCGACGACGATGGCCGCACAATCTGGGGGGATAACTACAAGAGCACGGTACGGGCAATGAAGAAGGTGAAACGGGCCCTCGGTGTGAAATCGTGTCTGCATTGCCATATCAAGAAGGATGGCAAGATGGAGTACGAGATCGAGACCGAAAACAAGAAGATCGCCCGGCGGATGTACGCCAGCTTCACCGACACACTGGCCAGCGCCGGGCGGGCGCAACTGGAGGTCGGCCACGATGGAAAACTGGTGCAGATCTCGGCTGTGACACAGAAGAAAGGGGAGGACGCCGGAATTCACCTGAAAGTCGTGATACCGGCTGAAAAGGAGGGGGAGGCGCCGCGGACCTTGACCCGGCGGGTGGATCTGCCGGCTGACGGCCAGCCCATCAGGTGCGGCACCTGCCACGGCGGCAAACTGCACTTCATCACCGAGGAGTAGGCGGCCACGCCCTACCCGACACTACGCCAGGTTCTGCTGCTCGGCTTCGTCGCTTTTCCCGTAGCCCAGTTCCTCATCTACCCCATCGTGGGTGAGAGATCATCACATGCGGGTACGGTGGCTGCCGAGTTGTTTCTCCTGTGGTTGGCCGCGCTCGCCGTCCGCCTGCGCCGCTTTGTTCCAGAGGACGTCTTCCTGCTCAACGCGACGGCCGGGCGTTCGCTGGGTGCGGCTGCCCTGGCCACGTTGGGGGCGGCGTTGCTGGCCTCGGAGTTCGACCAGGGCTGCGCCAGGGTGCTCGAGGCTCTGGCCTGGGAGCCGCCACTGCTGTTCGACTATCTTCTTGTGCGGACCCAGCTGATCACCGACCCGACGTCGGGTCTGACCATTCTGCTTGCTGTCATCCTCGTCCCCGCCCTCTGCGAGGAGGCCTTTTTCCGCGGCTTCGTGTTCACCGGGCTGCGGTACCATATCGGTCCGCGAGCCGCTGTCGTGGGTTCAGCCCTGCTGTTCGCTGCGGCTCATTTCAACCCCTGGCAGTTCCCGGCACTGTTCCTGTTGGGCCTGTTCCTGTCGGCTCTCGTACACTGGACCCACAGTCTGTATCCGGCCATGCTCGCCCATGCGGTCAACAATGCTCTGTCCGTGGTCGCGGTAAACCTGCGCGTGTATACCGGTTGGGATGGACTGGGTGCGGCCGAGCCGCTACCGGTCGTCGTCCTCCTGGCAGCCGGGGTCGCCCTGGTGGCGGGGATCCGCTGGCTGCGTCGGTCCTCGCCCATCATGCCGATCCTGTCGCCTTACTCCCGGCCGGCTCCGGCCGACGGTCCGGCCGCCGCCTGGCGGTAAGACTGCCGGCAGGTAGGCCCGGACGACAGACGCGCCATCCGGGGGAAGCCGGACAGCGCGTCGTGTTGTCCCATCTGTGAGTTCAGCTCAGCGAGCCAGTGCCTCAGCCACGGTGGCGCCGATGTCGGCCGGACTCTCGCACACGAGAATACCCGCCGCCTCCATGGCCGCCATCTTGTCGTCCGCTGTTCCTTTGCCGCCCGAAACGATGGCCCCTGCGTGGCCCATACGCCGTCCGGGGGGAGCCGTACGTCCGGCGATAAAGCCGACGACGGGACGATCGAAGTGGTCCTTCACCCAGGCTGCGGCGTTCTCCTCGGCCGAGCCGCCGATCTCGCCGATCATGACGACAGCTTCTGTATCTCCGTCTGCGGCGAACAGCTGAAAGGCGTCGAGAAAATCGGTGCCGATGATGGGGTCACCGCCGATGCCGATACAGGTCGACTGCCCCAGGCCACGCTCGGAGAGCTGGCCGACGGCCTCGTACGTCAGCGTGCCGGACCGGGAAATGACACCCACCGTGCCCTGCTGGTGAATGAATCCGGGCATGATGCCCATCTTGCACTCGCCCGGCGTAATGACCCCGGGGCAGTTCGGGCCGATCAGGCGCGTTCCGGGGTGGCTGCGGAGAAACTCCCTGGCCCGCACCATGTCGGCCACCGGGATCCCTTCAGAAACACAGGCAACGACGCCGATCCCCGCGTCGGCGGCCTCCATGATCGCGTCGGCGGCGAAGGGCGGCGGTACGAAAATGAGCGAGGCGTCGGCCCCCGTCTCGGCGACGCCCGCGGCAACCGTGTCGAACACCGGCACGCCTTCGAAGGTCTGGCCGCCCTTGCCCGGCGTACAGCCGCCCACGACCTGCGTGCCGTACTCGAGCATCTGCTTGGTATGGAAGGAGCCCTCGGTACCGGTGATGGCCTGCACGAAGACACGTGTGTTCTTGTCGACCAGGACACTCATCGCAACACCTCCACCGCCTTCTGGGCCGCATCCTTGAGACCCTCGCCGACGGTGAAATCCATCTCCGAGTTCTGCAGCATCTCAGCGGCAACGTCGGCGTTCGTACCGGCGAGACGGACCACGACGGGGACGTTTACCTCGATGTTCTTCCGCGCCTGGATGACGCCTTCGGCGACGCGATCGCAGCGGACGATGCCGCCGAAGATATTGATCAGGATCGCTTTGACATTGGGATCCGAGAGCAGGATCCGGAACCCGTTCTCGACGGTTTCAGCGCTGGCGCCGCCGCCGACATCGAGGAAGTTGGCCGGCTCGCCGCCGGCGAGCTTGATGATGTCCATCGTCGCCATGGCCAGCCCGGCGCCGTTTACCATGCAGCCGATGTTGCCGTCCAGCTTGATATAGTTCAGGCCGTGCTCCGACGCCTCGACCTCGAGGGCGGCCTCCTCGTCGAGATCGCGCAACGCCGCCAGATCCTTGTGCCGGAACAGAGCGTTGTCGTCGAGGTTGATCTTGGTATCCAGAGCCAGCACCTGACCGTCTCCGGTGATGACGAGAGGGTTGATCTCGGCCAGCGAACAGTCCGATCCCTGATAGGCCTCGTAGAGCGCCAGCAACATCTTGGCCCCTTCGCGAACCGCCTTGCCCTCCAGGCCAAGGCCGAAGGCCAGACGGGTCGCCTGGAAAGGCCGCAGTCCCAGACCTGGATGTACGTGTTCGCGCAGGATGGCCTCCGGGTTGGTGGCAGCAACCTGCTCGATCTCGACACCTCCCTCCTGGCTGGCCATGATCACATCGCAGCCCCGGGCCCGATCCAGGGTGATGCCCAGATAGAGCTCGCGAGCGATGTCACTGGCCTTCTCTACCAGAACCTGCTTGACCGCTTGCCCGGCAGGGCCCGTCTGATGGGTGACCAGCTGCATACCGAGGATGTCGTCGGCCAGCTGCCTGGCTTCCTCCGACGATGTGGCAAGCTTGACGCCACCGCCCTTGCCTCGGCCGCCGGCGTGGATCTGCGCCTTGACGACGACCTTGCCGCCAAGCCCGCTGGCGATGGTTTCGGCCTCATCGGGGGTCCTAGCGACACCGCCGTCGGGCACGGTGACGCCGTAGTCTCGCAACACCTGTTTTGCCTGGAACTCGTGAATTTTCATGCACTTCGCACGGTTCGTTAGGGGGCCGAAAAGGGTACGAACCAATCTCTCCGGCAGCAAGCGATCGGCCTCGGCCCAATTGCGCCTCCCTCGGCGACGCGTCATATTGGGAGGTCCGCCAACGCACGGGCCGTGCTTCGGTCCCGAGGGAGCCTTCGATACCCATGTTTACATCCAGCATCGGCAGGAAAGTGATGATGGCCCTCACGGGGCTGATCTGGTACGGGTTCCTCGTCGGCCACCTCGTCGGCAACCTGCAGTTGCTGGCCGGGGATCACGGCGCTGCCTTCGACGACTACGCCGCCTTTCTCGAGGCCTCCGCACCGCTGGTGATACCTACCGAATTGATACTGCTGCTGGCGCTGGCATTGCACATCTACTCTGCCGTGTCCCTGTCCAGAGAGGCCACCACCGCCCGTCCCGTCGGCTACCGGCAACTGCAGGCCGTCGGGGGCCGATCACTGGCATCACGAACGATGATCCCCTCCGGCATCATCATCGCACTGTTCATCGCCCAACACATCTACAGCTTCAAGTACGGTGACCGCGTCGACGACAGCCTGTTCCAGCTCGTGGCCGGTACCTTCCGGCAGCCCCTGTGGGCCGGCTGCTACGTCTTCGCCATGACCGTGCTGGGCTTCCATTTGTGGCATGCTCTGCGCAGTGCCTTTCAGACCCTGGGGTTGTCGGCTCGGCCGGCATTGCGTCGACTGTCCATGGTTCTGTGCATCCTCATCGCCGGCGGCTTTGCCCTGATTCCCGCCGCGATGTTCGCCGGCGGCTGAAAAGAGGAAGAGGGGGACTAAAGAGCGATGGCTCTCGACGGACACACGCCCGGCGGACCGCTGGCGGAAAAGTGGGACCGGCACCGCTTCGACCTGAAGCTGGTCAACCCAGCCAACAAGAGGAAGCATACCCTCATCGTCGTCGGCACCGGCCTGGCCGGCGCTTCGGCGGCGGCGACGCTGGCGGAGCTGGGTTACCATGTGAAGTCGTTCTGTATCCAGGACTCGCCGCGGCGAGCCCACTCCATCGCCGCGCAGGGCGGCATCAACGCTGCCAAGAACTATCAGAACGATGGCGACTCCGTGTACCGGCTGTTTTACGACACGATCAAGGGTGGTGACTACCGCGCCAGGGAAGCCAACGTCTACCGGTTGGCCCAGGAGTCGGTGAACATCATCGATCAGTGCGTCGCCCAGGGGGTACCCTTCGCCCGCGAGTATGGTGGTACACTGTCCAACCGCTCCTTTGGCGGGGCTCAGGTATCACGCACTTTCTACGCCCGCGGTCAGACCGGTCAACAGTTACTGCTCGGCGCCTACGGAGCACTGATGCGTCAGGTCCACGCCGGCAAGGTGGAGCTGTATCCACGGCACGAGATGCTTGATCTGGTCGTCGTCGACGGCCACGCGCGCGGCATTGTCACCCGAGATCTGACGACTGGGAAAATGGAATCTCATGTGGCCGACGCCGTGCTGTTGTGTACGGGGGGCTATGGCAATGCCTTCTTCCTGTCGACCAATGCCAAGGGCTGCAACGTCACCGCTTCGTGGCGGGCCCATCGACGGGGAGCCTACTTCGCCAACCCCTGCTACACGCAGATTCACCCCACATGTATTCCGGTGGCTGGTGGCTTTCAGGCAAAGCTGACGTTGATGAGTGAGAGCCTGCGCAATGACGGTCGAGTCTGGGTGCCGGCGAACAAGGGGGATGGTCGCACTCCGGAGCAGATCCCTGACGGCGAACGAGATTACTACCTCGAACGCCGGTACCCGAGTTTCGGCAATCTTGTGCCTCGCGACGTGGCCTCCCGGGCCGCCAAACAGGCTTGCGATGAGGGCCGGGGAGTCGGCGCCACAAGCCGCGCCGTCTACCTCGATTTCGCCGATGCCATTCGTCAGGATGGGGAGGCCACCATCCGGCAGAAATACGGCAACCTCTTCCAGATGTACGAGGAGATCACGGACGAAGATCCGTACCGCACGCCGATGCGCATCTATCCCGCCGTGCACTATACGATGGGCGGGTTGTGGGTCGACTACAATCTGATGAGCAACCTGCCTGGTCTGTTCGTCCTCGGTGAAGCGAACTTCTCCGACCATGGCGCCAATCGGCTTGGGGCGTCGGCCCTGATGCAGGGGTTGTCAGACGGTTATTTCGTCATCCCCTACACTCTTGGCGGGTACGTAGCCGGTACGCCGTTGCCCGAGATCAATACCTCGCACCCGGCCTTCGTCGATGCCGAGAAGCAGGCCCAGGGACGTCTCGATGCGCTGCTGGCCGTTGACGGCAGCCGTACGGTGGACGACTTCCACCGCGAACTGGGTCTGCTGCTGTGGGATCACTGCGGCATGGCGCGCAACGCTTCGGGCCTGACCCAGGCGGGGGAGCGGGTGCGCGAGATCCGCGATGAGTTCTGGCAGAATGTCACCGTGTCGGGGTCTACTGGAGAGTTGAATCAGGCCCTGGAGCGAGCTGGACGCGTCGCCGATTTCATGGAGTTCGCCGAGACAATGATTCAGGACGCATTGTCCCGGGACGAGTCCTGCGGCGGGCACTTTCGCGAGGAGCACCAGACCGAAGAGGGGGAGGCCAGACGGGACGATGAGAACTTCGCCCATGTGGCGGCCTGGGAATTCGCTGGGGTCGGACAGGAATCTGTCCTCCACAAGGAAACCCTCGAGTTCCAGAATGTGGCCCTGACGCAGAGGAGCTACAAGTGAGTGTGAGCACGAGCCGTGATGGCCGCGGCGGCGATTGTGGATGTCCGAGGGCAGCCTCCCAGGAGGGCGATGGGGCCGGTGGCGCCGAGCGTCGGCAGAACGCGATGTCGGTTCGATTGCGCGTCTGGCGGCAGAGGGATCCTCAGGACAAGGGCGGCTTCGAAGAGTACGACGCGCCCCGGCTGACGCCGGACATGTCCTTTCTTGAGATGCTCGATGTCGTCAATGAAGACCTGCAGCGCGAGGGCCAGGAGCCGATCGCTTTCGACTCCGATTGCCGGGAGGGCATCTGCGGCATGTGCTGCCTCGTCATCGACGGCGTGCCCCACGGCCCCGGACGCGGCACCACGACCTGCCAGATCTACATGCGCAGCTTCGTCGACGGTGCGACGATCACCGTCGAGCCCTGGCGGGCCCGGGCCTTTCCGGTGCTTCGCGACCTCATCGTCGATCGCTCCGCCTTCGACCGCATCATAGGTGCTGGTGGGTACAATTCCGTAAACACCGGGTCGGCGCCCGATGCCAACGCCACCCTGATCTCCCAGGCGCGCGCCGAAGAGGCCTTCGACGCGGCCGCCTGCATCGGCTGTGGCGCCTGCGTGGCAACCTGCAAGAACGCCTCGGCCATGCTCTTCGTGTCGGCCAAGATGAAACACCTCAACATGCTGCCCCAGGGCAAACCTGAACGCCGGGAGCGGACGGTAGCCATGTTGAAGGCGATGGACGATGAGGGCTTCGGCCATTGCACCAACGAATATGAATGCGAAATCGTCTGTCCGAAGGAGATCTCCGTCGAGCACATCGCTTTCCTCAACCGGGAGTTTCTGCGCTCACAGGTCATCACCACGGGGCTGCGACCGGCCGTGACCGAGGAGTAGGACACCGATCGCTGTCTGCCGACGAACAGGCAGAACAAAAAAACGCCGCCGGATCTTCTGAGCAAAGATCCAGCGGCGTTTTTCGCATTTCTTGTAAGGACTGCGCTGGTGCTAGACGGGCTCGATGCTCACCTGCTTGCGGTGCCGGCCGGTCATGGCAAAGACGACGCGACCATCGATGGTGGCGAACAGAGTATCGTCGCTGCCTTTCTTCACATTCAAACCCGGGTGGATCCGTGTGCCGCGCTGGCGGATGATGATGGAACCCGCGGACACGATCTGGCCACCGGCGCTCTTGACGCCGAGCCGCTGGGCATTGCTGTCGCGTCCGTTACGGGAACTGCCGACGCCTTTCTTATGAGCCATGGAGTGTCCTGGACCTGTTCAGTCTGGGGTCTGTATGGTCAGTGCAGTACGGAGTCTGTCTGATGGGTGCAGTGTGCCGTCAATCTAATTGGGCGCGACGATACCGTCGATCTTGATCTCGGTATAGTCCTGGCGATGTCCATTGCGACGGCGGTAGTTCTTCCGGCGCTTCATCTTGAAGACGATGATCTTGTCGCCGCGGCCGTGGCCGATGACGGTCGCCTCAACGGAGGCCCCTGAAACGTGGGGACTGCCCACGAGGGTATCGGAATCGGACCGGACGAGTAACACGTCAGAAAACGTCTGTTTGACGCCTTCTTCGAGGTCGAGAAGGGGCACACGAAGGACGGCACCTTCCTCCACCTGGAACTGCTGACCAGCGATGTCGACGACGGCGTACATGAGGACCGCCTGTTCTCCTGCCTAGGTGTTTGGGTGGCTGCCGGAGAGCGGCAAAAGCAGCCTCCGGAGCGAACTGACAAAGTTACAGGGCCTCGGCGAATCTGTCAACGTGTTCCGCCACAGGGGAATCACCCCTTGAATTCGGCGGTCACATCAAGATCCCTCCTGACCGAGATGAAGCGGTAGTCCTGTTGCGGCATCGCCGTATCCTCCTCGATGTCGACTCTGGCTTTGGTCGCCTTGCGCATATCTTTCAGACGACCCCCGTTGTCGGCCCGCATGTAGGCTGCCACTTCGGGGTGGACCTGCAGACGAAACCGGCGGTCACCGTTGCCGGCATAGGCACGGCGCAACCAGCGTTCGATCTTCGTGATCGTCGTGTCGGGGCCCAGCACCCGTCCCGTCCCGGAACAGGTGGGACAGGGCTCGGAGTGGGTGTGCAGAAGATTGGGTCGCACTCGCTGGCGAGTCATCTCGACGAGGCCGAACTCAGAGATCTGCGGGCTGATGGAGACTTTGGCGCGATGTGGCCTGGTCTCTTCAATCATGGCATCCACAAGCTTGCGACGGTTGCGTTCGTCGTGCATGTCGATGAAGTCGATGACGATGATGCCGCCGATGTCTCGCAGTCGCAGCTGGCGTGCGACCTCCTTGGCGGCCTCCAGGTTGGTGTGCAGGATGCTCTCTTCCTGGTCTCGTTTCCCCGTATTGCGCGCCGAGTTCACGTCGATGAAGGTGCCGGCCTCGGCGTGGTCGATGACGAGGGAGCCGCCTCGACGCATCCAGACCTCCCTGTCGGTGACCTTCTCCAGTTCCTTCTCGATCTTGAAATGGTCGAAGATCGGCTTCTTGTCGCGATGGTACTCGACGCGCTTGCGCAGGTCGGGGGAGACGCTCTTGAGATAGTCCTGGATCTCGTTGTACAGCTCCCGGGAGTCGACGACGAGTCGATCGACGTTGTCGGTGAAGACGTCGCGGATCACACTCGATGTCATCCCCATTTCCTGATGCACAAGAGCCGGGGCCTTGGCACGCTTCGCCTTCTTGGCCAGGCGACGGTGCGTTCGATGCAGCTGCTTGATATCCTTGCGGAAGCCCTTCTCCTGTTGTCCACGACCCTCTGTGCGGACGATGCAGGAGTACCCGGAAGGTGTCAGCTTGCGCACGGCGTCGCGCAGACGGCGGCGTTCGTTCCAACTGCTGATCTTGCGCGACACACCCACCCAGTCACCGGTGGGCATGAGGACGACGAAGCGCCCTGCCAGGGCCAGTTGCGTGGTGATACGGGCCCCCTTGGTGCTGATCGGCTCCTTGGTGATCTGCACCAGGATCTCCTGACCCTTCTTGACGAGATCCTGAATCGGTGGATACTGCCGCGGCCGGCGGCCGCTGCGGCGCCCATTGCTGTTGCTGTCGTCGTCTTCGTTTTCGGCTTCGACCATATCCCGCACCTGCAGAAACGCGGTGCGCTCCAGACCGATATCGACAAAGGCTGCCTGCAGGCTGGGCAGGACGGCGTTGACCTTGCCAAGATAGATATCACCGACCATGCGCTCCGACTCTGGACGCTCGACCCAGATCTCAGCTAGCGTGCCGTCCTCGACGATGGCGATGCGGGATTCGTGAATCCCCTGATTGATGAAGATTTCTGTTTTCATGCGTGGATTATTCTCCGCTGTGCACGCCGGGGCACATGGCCTCGGCGCGTGGGAGGCACGCTGTGATTGTTGCGGGACCGACCTGGCAACGGAGAGCGCACCGGCGCGGGATGGGCGGTGCTGTTGGACGGTTTCCTAGCCGTCCTGTGCAACCCCGGTCTGGTTGATTCCTTCCGGGTTCGCGGGTCGCCGGCAGACGCTGTCGTCGCCGGCAGACCTGAATCTGTAGTCCCGTGGACCGCCTGCATGGCGGCCAGCGACCGGGCAGGCGCAAGGCGCTTCCCGGTCATCGGTCTCCGTTGGCACGAACCCGGCCCGTCATTCGGGCAACTCGTGGGGTCCGAGGCCGGGCTCGCTCACGCGTGCCCATGTTGTCATTGTGGTTCGCGGCGACCGACGGCCCTGTTGAGGTCCTTAACCTCATCGGCGGCCGGTCGGGGCGAGCCTTTCTGTTCTTACTGAAGTCTTGTGTGGGCTAGAATACGCCTCGTTTTGCCCTCGGGCAAGCGAGGCCAGTATCGACAGGATCAATCCGCCTTTGGCCCGTCCCCATGCAGGTACTGGCGGAAACGGGGTGGATCGCGTAGCAGAGCCACCGCCTCCATGACCTGCGGATCGGCTTCCAGATCCACGAGCAAGCTGGCGCGGCGACCGTCGACGCGCAGCGACAACTCGCGCCGCAGCCCGGTGCGCAGATACGGCTCCATGTCCTTGGTGAGACGGATGGTGTCGGTGTGGCGCTCGATGACGGCATCGAGTGAATCGATACGGGAGAGGACCGCCTCGTCCCATCCCGAGTGCACTGCAAGGGAACGCAGGGCTGCCAGCTCAGCGCCGGACTGATTCTGGCGCGCTACGGCGGCTGCCGAACGTGGCACAAAGTCGCGGAAGGCGAGCAGCATGTCCTCGTCGATTTCGATCTGCCGATCATCACCCTCCTCGTCACCGACATATTCGACAACGAAGTCGAAGAAGACGCGGTAGCGGTAGAGATCGAGGATGATCCGAGGTGGCACATCGGCCTCGACGATAACATCCGGGGTGATGCCGCCCCCACCATATACGGTTCGTCCGTGATCGGTGTGGTAGGTTGCGACGGGTCCGGTCGCCGCCTCGTCGGGCAGCGACAGGGAGCCACCCACCAGCTTGCCGAGCGGCGTTGTGAGTACCTGTTGAGCCAATGCTGGATCCAGGTCAAAGCGCGCCCGAAGCTCATCCTCGGCTGTCTCCTCGTCTGTGGCCCGCAACAGCAGGGACATCAGTTGGCCTGCGGGGAGACGGACATCGCCGAAGACGACCTGCATCCCCGGATCGGGGACCGAAGCCAGTGACTCACGATGAATGCTGCGACCGCTGGGTGTATAGTAGAGGGCGGTGGTCAGCTTCAGCGCCGCCTGGTCGTCCTCCCGCAAGTCAAAAATCGTCTGTACCGAACCCTTGCCGAAGGAGGTTGTGCCGACCACGAGACCGCGATCGTTGTCCTGCATGGCGCCGGCAACAATCTCCGCAGCGCTGGCGCTGCCACCGTCGATCAGCACGATCAGGGGAATTCGCTCCGCCGGTGGGCGACGTTGAGAAACCCGTGTCTCTTCGTTGCGCCCGGAACGCTCGCGCACCGACACAATGGGGGCCCCTCGTGGCAGAAACAGATCTGCCACCTCCGTCGCCTGAGTCAGCAGTCCACCCGGGTTGCCTCGCAGGTCGATGATGAGTCCAGTGATATCGCGGGCGAACAGCTGCTCCAGTGCGGCTTCCATCTCGTTCGACGTGTCTTCGGAGAAGCGTGTCTGACGCATGCTGACATAACCGATACCGGGTTCCAGTTCGTCGGCCACGGCGACACTCTTGATCTTGATCACCTCGCGTACGATGACGACGTCCCAGTTGGCCAGTACTCCGCGCCTGTCGAGGGTGATACGGACCGACGTACCAGGATCCCCGCGCAGCTCATTTACCACCCTCTCCAGGGACATGCCGAAGGTCTCCTGCCCCTCGATACCGACGATGAGGTCACCGGGCTGGATTCCGGCTCGTGAGGCCGGCGTACCTTCAATGGGGGCGATGACGACCGGATGCTCGTTCATGATGCCCACCGTGATGCCGAGACCGGCAAACTTTCCAGTTGTGTCCTGGCGTAGCTGGCGCAGCCCCTCTTCATCATAGTATTGGCTGTACGTATCCAGTTGCCGAAGCATGCCCTCGATGGCGGCCCGCATGATTCTATCGTGATCCACCGGGGCGTAATAGTGCTCGACGACCCGCCGATACACGGAGCCGAACCGATCCCAGCTGCGATTCACCTCCTGGTATGGATCGTCGTGTTCAGCAAGCGCCGGACGGAAGAGGGCAAACAGCGACACAAGAGCGGCCACACAGAGGCGGCCACATAGGCTTTGTGTGGCCCTGTCTAGAGGGCGAGAGACATTCCTGGGCATCATGGGTCCGAAATCCTGTAAGGAAACTGCGGGAAGCGGGCCAACAGCGTCTGATGTACGTGCACAGCTTGATCCTCGACCGAGGCTGCTGCATCCACGAGCAGGCTGTGTTCGGGATCTGCCGCGGCAAGCTCCAGATAGGCCTGTCTCACGGCTGCCTGAAAATCGACGCCCGCCTGCTCGAGTCGATCTTCCGTTGTGCAACGTTTCTGACGTCTCTGCAGTGCGATATCGACGCTCAGATCCAGATACATGACGAAATCCGCAGACAGGCCACCTGTAGCCAGGTGATTCACCTGGTCAACAACCTCGGATCCCAGTCCGCGCGCGGCGCCTTGATAGGCGATAGACGACTGCGCATATCGATCGCTGATCACCGGCTTACCGGCCGCCAGGGCGGGCTCGATTACCTCGGCTACATGTTGACGACGACCCGCTCCATACAAGAGTAACTCGGCAAGATCGTCCAGATCTTTCAGGGCAGGATCCAGGACCAGCTCACGAATCCGCTCACCGGACTCTGTACCACCGGGCTCACGTGTCTGAACGATTTCATGGTTGTCGAGACGCAGACGCTCACAGAGGCGGTCACATTGGGTTGTAGTGCCGGCTCCGTCCACACCTTCAAAGACGATGAAGAGGGGCTTCAGGCCGGACATCACGGTAGTTGACGGTGAGTGTGTGCGGGCAAACAGCGACCAGGCAGCGGGCGCATGCGAGAACGACTACGGTCCCGATGCTTGCGCAGGGGCGGCCTTGAGCTTGTTGCGTATGTATGCGAGGCGCTCCACAACCGTGTAGTTCGTCGTGACGGCGAGGACGACGAGAACGAAGACCAGCCCTTCGTGACCGATCAACCCCCCCACCGCGAGGGCGACCAATCGTTCGGGACGCTGCATGAAACCTACCTTGCAGTCTTCACCCAACCCCTCGGCTCTGGCTCGCACGTAGCTGACCATCAGGGATCCAGCCAAAGCGAAGAACAGGATCCCACTTACGACCCACTCGCCGGCACGCACCAGATAAGCCGCGATGCCGAAGTAAAGAAAGATCTCCGAATACCTGTCGGTAGTGGAGTCGAGCAAGGCCCCGAACTTTGTCTCGCTGCGACCTTCTCTGGCAACTTGCCCATCCAGGATATCACAGATACCGGCCAGAAGCATGATGGCTGCTCCCCACTGCAGCTGTGCCATGGCGAATGCCGCCGTGGCCACCATATTTAGCAGGAGACCGATCAGGGTCAGCCAGTCGGGCCGGAAGCCTACGCGAATGAAGAACTGTGCGATCGGCCGCAGAGCGCTGGTGGCAACCGTTTTCAACTGAGATACGAGCAAGGGGACACGCCGGGTTTGGAGGGTCGGTGTAGAGAATATAGCGTTCCCGGTTTGCCTCCTGCAAGGTGCCGGTTGTCCACGGCGGTGTGTGGCTCTGCCGCCAGGACTCGACCGTTGTCCACATTCGGTGGATGGTGTTGTGGACAAAGCTTCTGACCCCCACTCCTGTCATGGTCGAAACCTGCGGCAGGCGAAGCGAATAGGTTCGCACGAACATAGCCTGGGTTGTCCACACAGACCATGTGGATACCGGTGGATAACCCATTGTTCAAGCGTCGTCTTCCACGACCCTATCCACACTGACATCACTCGTGACCATCTTCTGGTATGGGCAGGCGATGGTGGCGCTCACCGGTCCCTGTCGATCATCGCGGAACTGGATGACAGCACCCGAACCGCCAGTCTGACTCTGCGTGTTTGGTCCTGTGGTAACAAGGAGAAGGCCCGTTGAGGCCAGACAATGTCTGGCCAGCCTCGCGAGTCCCTCGACATCGGCGACGGCGCGAGACATGATCAGGTCCTGCGGCGTGGGCGGTCTGTAGCGCTCTACGCGGCTGCAGACCACCGCAACGTTGCTGAGTCCCAGGCCCCTCACTGCCTGCCGCAGAAAATTGGCTCGGCGGCGGCGGCTTTCCACGAGCGTGAAACTCGCCCCTGGCAGGGTGATGGCGAGCGGTATGGCTGGCAGCCCGGCACCGGACCCCACATCCATGATTCGTGCGTGGGGAACCGCCCTCACCGCGGACCGCAGCGCAAGGGCCGGCAGAATGTGGCGGTCTACGATACGGGGGAGATCGTCGCGGGAGACAAGGTTCACCGTCTGCGCCCACCTTCTGACCAGAGCGACGTATTCCTCGAGACGCCCACCGAGGGTGGCCAACTGCCCGCCTGACGCCCCGGGCACAGCCGCGGCGACAGCGGCGTCCAGGTTCCGGCACACCCGGCCCGGTGGCCGCGCCTCAGCCATGCGGCGATGTTCCACGTGGAACGCCGGCGGCGTGATGTTCCACGTGGAACATCCTCACTTGCCGACACAGAATTCGGCGAAGATCCGGTCGAGGACGGCCTCGTCCTGGCTCTCGCCGAGCAGGTCGTCAACGTGCGCGGCGGCCCTCAGAAGCTCGTCTGCCGCGATTTCCGGGGTGTCTTCGGCAAGCAGGCGCCTCGCGTGGCGGGTGGCCTCGGCCGTGGCGGCCAAGGCTGCGCGGTGCCGCTCTCGAAGGGGGGCTGCCCCGGTCTGGTCCGGTGTCTGTGGGGATACGTGTCGCAAAATTGCCTTGCGGAGCTCCCCCAGCCCCCGGCCGGTCAGAGCCGATACCTGGACCGTCTCGGTCTCCACTCCCGGGGCCGTAGACGCCCGGGAGGGCAGGTCCGCCTTGGTGAGCACGATGATCTGCGGCAGGGGGTCGCCCGTGTCGCAGTTCAACTCCTCGGCATCTCTATCATCGGCGCCGTCAACGATGTTGGCGACGAGGTCGGCTCTGGCCATCTGCTGTCTGGTGCTCTCCATCGCTGCCTGTTCAGTGGCATCCCCGGTGTCGTGCAGTCCCGCAGTATCGATGAGGCGCACCGATTCTCCCGACCACATCACTCTCCCCTCCAGCCAGTCCCGCGTCGTCCCGGGGACGTCTGTGACGATAGCGCGGTCCTCACCAAGCAGGGCATTGAGCAACGTGGACTTTCCAGCGTTGGGGCGTCCTGCCAGCACGACGGTGAACCCGTCAAGTCGGGCCCTCGCCCCCCGGAATGAGTCCACCAGGCTCGCAGCTTCATACTCTACGCGGGCCATCAGCCGGTCGATGTCGCCAAGCTCTGCAGACGTCACATCTTCGCTGAAATCCAGCAGTGACTCGAGCCGGGCCCGAGCATCTACAAGATCCTCGCGCAATCGGCGAACACGAACGCTCAAGCCCCCCTCAAGAACTCCATATGCGGCCCGCAAACCGCTGACGCTCTGGCTGTGGACCAGGTCCGCCACCGCTTCGGCTTGCATCAGGTCCAACCGGCCATTGAGAAAGGCGCGCCTGGTGAACTCGCCCGGTTCGGCAAGACGTGCCCCATGGCAGATCCCGCGCTCGATGACGAGATCCAGAACAGCATTGCTGCCGTGGGTACTGAGTTCGACAATGTCTTCAGAAGTGTAGGTGTCGGGTGCCGCCAGGTACCATGCCAGGGCGGTATCCACAGGACGGCCGTCGTCGTCGACGACTCGCCCATAGGTCACCTGACGTGGATGCCGCCCCAGAGGCGGGCGGCCATCGAACACCTGTTGGGCAACGGCGAGGGCCCGCGGGCCACTGAGGCGCACCAGGCCGACGCCGCCGCTGCCGCGAGGCGTGCTGACAGCAATGATGGTGTCTGGGCCGCCCATGGGCGATGGGGCGCGGCGAGCTCTACTTCTGGCCCGTCGCCACGACAGGCTGCTTCTTCTGCTTAAGGTGATTGGTCAGTACCTGCTGGCCGATCTGCATCACGTTGAAGACCGTCCAGTAGAGGACGAGGCCTGAAGAAAAGCTCCACATGATGAAGACCATGACCACCGGCATCATGTATACAAGGGCGGCCTGCTTGGGATCCTTCATCGTCATCTTGGACTGGAAGAACATGGCGCCGGACATCAGCAGTGGCAGGATGTGCAACTCGAAGCCTCCCACAGCCACTGCATCGGGCAGCGACAGATCATCGATCCACAGCATCCACGGAGCCTGCCGTAGCTGGATCGCATTGGAGAAGACCTGGTAGAGAGCGAAGAAAATCGGCATCTGCAAGACCATCGGCAGACAACCTCCCAGAGGATTGACGCCCTCTTCCTTGTAGAGTTTCATCGTCTCTTGGCTGAGCTTCTGATTGTTGTTCTTGTACTTCTCCTTCAGGGCTGCCAGTTTCGGCTGGACCTCCTGCATCTTGGCCGCCGATTCGTACGACTTGTGGGTCAGCGGATAGACGAGAATCTTCACGGCGACGCCGAAGGCGACGATCACCCAGCCGAAGTTCGGGATGAACTCGTAGGCGGCGCCAAACACATAGAGCAGAAGCTTGGCGATATCGCGGATCACGGGAAAACCCAGGTCCAGAGCCATGACGAAATCACGCTCGTAGCGTGACACCTGCTCCAGCCCGAGAGGGCCGGCATAGAGCAACAGCTTCCACTCCCGTTCCTCCAGTCCTCCCCAGCGTGTGCCGAGAGAGAATTCGTACTCTCTGAATGGCGCATACGAAAGCGGTCGGCCGTGCATCACGATCTCGTGGCGGTTCTCATTGGAGGGAGAGGCCATGACGGCGAAGTATTTGTTGCGCAGCCCCACCCAGTGCACGTCTCCGCGGCCGTCTTCAGTCTCTGGTTCATCGCCCTCGTCGACCTGCAGGTCAAGCAGGTTCTCATTCACATAGGCCATGACCTGCATCGCCGGCAGATCGAGGTCGGCATCCCGTTCCGCGAGGGCTATGCCACCCCGCCAGTGGGCGAACACCAGGGTATTCTCGTCGAACCCCTGCAGGCGAACCCCCACCTCGATTCCATAGCCACCACCATCTACCCTGATCGTCTTGACCACGGAACGGCCGTCTCCCAGATCGGCCCGAAGCCGCAGCTCACCCTGGCCATCCGCGTCGACATCGACCCGCTCGCGGTCCGGCTCAAAAACAACCTCGCTCAGATCAAGGACCTCGTCTCGCCCGGTCTCAGACTCCAGCGTCAGCACCAGACCTCTACCGCTCTCGGTGAGCAGGCTGACCGGCCCGCCATGGGCCTTTTGGTAGGCCGGCAGTTCCAGACCGACGAAGGCGCCTCCCGTCGTCGATACCTCCAGATGCTGGAGCGGTGTGCGAATGTGGATCCGTCGCTCGGCGACCTCGGCCAACTGAGTTACGGCAGTCGAGCTGACGTCTGTCTCGGAGGCCGCTGTGGTGACCGGCTGCCGTTCCATCGGTTCGGTCACGACCGGAGCTGAGGCCGGCTCCAATGCCAGGTCGCGCGCTGAGTCCCGCCTGGCTTCCGCCACGGCCTCCGGTTCGACCTGAGATTGCTCAATGCCCATCATTTCGTAGTAGTAGGGCAGCAATACGAAAATGGCACCAATCAATAGAAACGCGACGAGAGTTCGCTTGTCGTCCATCAGCTTGTGGATGCTCCAGGCGTTGTCATTCGACGGGATCGTAGCCGCTGCGACCAAAGGGGTGACAGCGGGCGATTCGACACAGTCCATGCCACAGACCGCGCCAGGGGCCGTGGCGACGGATCGCTTCGGCGGCGTACTCGGAACAGGTCGGCAGGTAGCGGCAGCGGGCCGGCAAGAGAGGGGAGAGCAGATACTGATAGAGCCTGATCAGGCACAGCAGAACAATCGTCACAGCACTCGCTCCTCGGCCTGCAGGCTGGCCACCAGATGCGCCAACTCTTCACGCAATCGTTGGAAGGAGGAGTGAGCTGCCGGCGCCTGGGCTAGAACCACTAAGCTGTCTTCAGCGGGTAATTCCAGTTCCCGACAGGCGTGGCGCAGTCGGCGCTTCAGTCGATTGCGCAGGACCGCCTTGCCGAGGCGCTTGCGCAGGACGAAGACGACACCCCCGGGTTCGCGACCGGTACGAACCCAGAGCAGCTGGCCCTTCGTCCATGGCATGCCACCTCTCCGGAAACGCGAACAGGTTCCGGCTGGATCAGACGGCCAGGCGCTTGCGGCCCCGACGGCGCCGTCGGTTCAGCACTGCGCGGCCACCCGGAGTCTGCATGCGCTTGCGGAACCCGTGTTTGTTCCGCCGCCGTCTACGGCTCGGTTGATAGGTACGTTTTGGGATGTGGGCCTCGGTCTCAATGACAAGGGGAGATCCGCCAGGATCGGCCGGATTGAAACCACAAAAAGTAGGTGATCTCGACGGTACTGTCAATTCGCCGAAGTCCCCTTGGAACACCCACTTGGGTGGGTGTCAGGGACGCCGAGCGTGGGCTGACGTCTTGACGACCCGGTGGCCGTTCCCTACCCTAGCGCGCCCTCTGATGCGGGTGGCGCCGCCGACGCTGGCCCGCCCCTGCTGCGACCTCCCACTCCCCTCGGTCGATACCCATGTCGCAGGATGCTCAAGAGTTATGGGCTCAGTGCCTGCTCAACATCGAGCGGCGCGTTCGTGCCCAGAGCTTTAATACCTGGTTTCGTCCCACAACGGCGCGCCGTTTTGACGCTGACGTCCTAGAAATCGAAGTCTCCAGTTCCTACTTTGCTCATTTCGTCGAGAGCAACTACCTGCCGCTGATCATCTCGGTGGTGGAAGAGGAGACCAGGCTGTCGCCGGAGGTCACCTTTGCCGTCGCCGACGACGCTACTGCCTCGCGGGTGCCGGAGGCGTCAACCGATCCGCCGAGGAGTCCATCGCCGACGATTCCGGAGACCACGGGAGCACAGGTGCCTGGCCCCGAGGCGGCGGCTCCGAACCTTGATGGTCCTCTCCTCTATATGCCTCTCAATGAACGTTATCTCTTTGAGACGTTCGTCGTTGGCGAAGGCAATCGGTTCGCCCACGCGGCCTCGCAGGGGGCGGCCAAGTCCCCGGGGAAGACGCAGTTCAATCCGCTCGTCATCTACGGTGGTGTGGGTCTGGGCAAGACCCATCTACTACAGGCGATCGGCCACTACGCCCTGTCCAAGGAAGCGGGGCTGCGGGTCGTCTACGTGCCTTCAGAGAAATTCATGGGGGACTTCATCGAGTCTCTCCGGCAACAGAACGCTTCTGAATTCCAACGCCTGTACCGGTCCGCCGATGTGCTGCTCGTCGACGACATCCAGTTCCTGATTCGAGGCGAACAGACACAGAACGAGTTCTTCCACACCTTCAACGCCTTGCACCAGAACAGCAAGCAGATCGTCATGACCTGCGACAGCCCTCCGGCGGAATTGAAGGGACTCGAGGAGCGCTTGATTTCAAGATTCCAGTGGGGACTGGTCACCAGTATCGAGCCACCCGATCTGGAAACACGCATCGCCATTCTACAGAAGAAGGCCGAGATCAACGGTATTCATCTGCCGGATGAGGTGGCCACGTTCCTGGGCAATTATATCAGCTCCAACATCCGCGAGCTTGAGGGTACGCTGAACCATCTCATGGCGTACTGTGCCGTGAACCAGGTGGAACTCAGTGTCGATGCCTCTCGCAGGATCGTGCAGGAACGCAGCACTCAGGAGAGTTCTCAGGTGTCGATCGAAGGCATTCAGAAGATGGTGGCCAAACACTTTGATCTGACGCTGGAACTGTTGATCGGCAAGACGCGCAAACATAATGTGGCCTCGCCGCGGCAAATTGCCATGTATCTGGTCAAACGCCATACCAAGAGTCCTCTCAAGGTGATCGGGCTGCATTTCGGCAACCGCGACCACAGCACCGTCGTTCACGCGGTGCAGACGGTTGACAAAAAATGCGGTGAGGATCCCGCCTTTGCCCGCGTTGTACAGTCACTCTCGGAAGAGATACAACGGCAGGCCCCCCAGTAGAATCTGCAATATCCACATCTTGTGCCGGCAGGGTTGTGGAAATGCCGGTTCAAGGCTGTGGAAAGACCTGTGGATAACTCCATCTTCCGACACTCTCGTTGGCAGCCGTGGATAACTCTTGACTGCCGCTTGATCATCAACGTAATGGCAGTTCTAGAGGGAGCTGGCCGCATGGACTATAAGTGTTTTTAAACACTGTATGTTAGCGGTGTATCGACTCTGTCATTTTCTGAAGGTTATCCACATACCCACAGCACAACTAGAACGACAACTGGGTATATAAAAAAATATGATTTCTCATCATACTAGCAGGGCTGTGGAAAGTGTCGAAAAAACAGGGATCCATGCCACAGTGTGCGACCCCATATCTCGTTGACACAGGGTATATATATACATATTATATATAGGTTCCGAATCCATGAATACCGTGCCGACTCGACGCCAAGGTCGCGGCATATCAGCCCAGGTGAATCCGGATGAAACTCTCCCTCGATCGAAACGAACTCTGGCGAGGTCTCAACACAGTCCTTGACGCGGTGGCTTCCAAGCCGGCTCAGCCAGTACTCTCAAATGTCCTCCTGGAGGCTGAGGGTGACCGTCTGACGCTCTCGGCTACCGATCTGGATCTTTCCATTCGCACTCGAGTGATCGCCTCTGTGGACACCCCTGGTCGCGTCACGGTGCCAGCTAAGACACTGGCAGGGATCGTTCGGGAGTGGCCGGATGCCGATCTGAGTCTGGCCTTGGAAGAAGGTCGGGTGGTTCTGTCAGGTCGTCTGGGTGCCAACAACGGTGAGGGACGTTACTCGCTTTCGGCAACACCGCCGGACGAGTTTCCCGAAATGCCGGATGCTCTGGAAGGTCTGACCCTGCGTTTCGGCGATGGGTCCGGACTCGACGGTGCACTCCTGCGCACGATGATAGAGAAGACCAGTTTTGCCGTTTCTCGGGATGAGACAAGGCCCGTACTGAACGGGGTTCTCTGGCGCATCGAACCCGAGCTGATGGTGATGGTTGCCACCGATGGCAGCCGTCTGGCAGAATTCCGCAGAAGTTGGGATTCCGGGCAGGCTGTGGCCCAAGGTTCGGCAGAAATCATCCTGCCACCACAGGCCTGTGCTGAACTGGGCAAACTGCTCGAAGATCCAGACAGTCTGACGGAAGCAACCCTCGGCGAGAGTCAGGTGCTGTTCCAGATCGGCGACACACAGTTGCTGTCGAGACTGATCGAGGGCCCCTATGTCGACTACGAGCAGGTTGTGCCGCGGGACAACGACAAGCGCATGACGATTCCCGTCGAACAGTTGTTGCCAGCGGTTCGACGAGTGTCCATCCTGTCCAGCTCCTACACGCATCAGGTTCGCCTACAGCTGAAGGAAGCAACGGTCGAACTGACGGCTTCCAGTCAGGAGTTGGGAGGAGAGGCACGGGAGGTTATTCCCGCTGACTACAGCTCCGATGAAATAGAAGTGGCCTACAACTCGCACTACATGATGGAGATCCTGCGCAAGCTCGGATCGGAGGAGGTCATCCTCGACCTGCGCGACTCGGTCACGGCAGCCGTTGTGCGACCCGCCGAGCAGCTCGAAGGAGAGGAGTCCTATTACCTGCTCATGCCGATGCGCCCAAGCGCCTGAGCCTCGGAACAAAGCCGGCAGGCGCGGGGTGTCGCGTTGCGCATTCGTAGGCTTCAACTACAGCCCTTCCGGAATATCGACAGTCTCGAACTGGATCTGGGAGTTCGAGGGGCACTGATCATCGGCGACAACGGCCGCGGGAAAAGCAATATTCTGGAAGCCATATCCTACCTGTCGCTGGGCAAATCGATTCGCGGCGCCCGTGACCACGAGGCGGTGCCTCACGACGGCACGTGGTTTGACATTCGTGGCGCATGGGAGGTTGGCGAACAAGAACACCAGGCACGGGTGGTCTACAGTGGACAGGATGGCAAGCGCGTGTTCATGGACGGCGCCCCGCTGCCGAGAGTGTCGGACCTGGTGAGCCAGTTTCAGACCGTACATTTCGCACCCGAAGATGTCGCTCTGGTGTTGCAATTCAGCGCCCAGCGCCGGCGGCTGCTCGACATTCTGCTGTCGCAGGCCGTCCCTGCCTATCTGCAGAACCTGCAGCGGTACAATCGGGTGCTCACGCAGCGGAATCACTTTCTGCGGCAATTGGGACAGCGCCGCGCCGATCCAGCCGAACGCGGTGTCTGGGACGGACAGCTGACCGAGCCAGGGGCAGCCATCCGAAGGGCACGAATGGAGGCACTCGTCGAAATCGCACCCGTGCTGAGTAGTTGCTACTCCGGGTTTTCCACGGGCAGGGAGAGGGCCGGAATCGAATACCAGGGGGTCGAACTGACCGCGGACGGAGACGACGTCCCATCGCTGGACGCTGTGCAAGAGATCCTGCTCCAGGAGTTGCGCGCAGACCCGACCAAAGAGGAACGGGCAGGACACACGCTGTCAGGACCACACCGGGACTCCGTCGGCTTCACCCTCGACGATTCCCCGGCTGAGACATATGGCTCCCAGGGCCAGTTGAAGAGCGTCCTGCTGTCGTGGAAGATGGCAGAATCCCGCTTCCTCGAATCTCGCAGTGGTCACCAGCCCGTGCTGCTGCTCGACGACGTGTTTTCGGAGTTGGACGAGACGAGATCGCGACAGCTGCTGCTACTGGCCGACGACTTCGAGCAGGTCGTGCTCACAACGCCCAGGGTTCCGAGCCAGGGCATGCCCTCCCGGTTCGAGCACATCGAGCTGTCTTCATGAAACCCACGCTACGACCCCGAGGACCCGGGCCGCTGCCGCGCGTTTCGGTCACCGACGAGAAGGCGCAGGCCGTGGGGGCGCTGCTCGAGGGGGTGCTGCAGGGCTTCGGTATCGCCGACAAGGTTCGCGATGCCCAGGCCTTGTTGGCCTGGGAAGAGATCGCCGGGCCGAGACTCGCCGAACGGGCCCGGGCGATCCGCGTGCACCGCGGCAAGCTGGAGCTTTCCGTCCCCTCGGGGGTCTGGCGCACCCATCTGAGCTTTTCGAAACGGCAGTTGTTACAGCGTCTCAATGCTCGATTGGGGCGCACAGTGGTACGAGATCTGGTGTTCGTCAACGCCCCGGCCGCCCGGCCGGCGGATCGATAACGGAAGAGGCAATAGGTGACTGAAGACCGAGCGCCGGAGAACGGCGATACCGACGAATATGGCTCGGACGCAATCCAGGTTCTCAAAGGCCTGGAAGGTGTTCGCAAGCGGCCGGCGATGTACATCGGAGACACCGGTGAGAACGGGCTCCATGAGCTGGTAAAGGAAATCGTCAACAACAGCGTCGATGAGGCTATGGCGGGCCGCTGCAATCGTATCGACGTCACCATGATGGAAGATGGTTCCATCACCATCGAAGATGATGGCCACGGCATCCCTACCGGCAGACACGCCGGCGAAGGCAAATCCGGCGTGGAGGTCGTCATGACGATGCTGCACGCCGGTGGCAAGTTCGACAAGAAAGCCTATCAGGTATCCGGCGGTCTGCACGGCGTCGGCGGTTCCGTCGTCAACGCGCTGTCGGAATGGCTCACCGTAGAGGTGCGACAGAACGGAAAAGTCCACCAGCAGAAATATGCTCGCGGCATACCCCAGACCGAGTTGGAGGTCATCGGAGAGACAGACAGGACGGGGACGATCATCCGATTCATGCCAGATTCAGAGATTTTCGAAACGATCATCTTCGACGCAGAGATGATCTCGCATCGGCTGCGCGAGCTGGCCTTTCTCAACAAGGGCCTCGAGATCCGTGCAACCGATGAGCGCACGGGAGCCTCCGACGTATATCTCTTCGAAGGGGGCGTGGTCGAATTCGTCACCTTCCTCAACGAGGGGCGCAACAGTCTGCACGCCGACCCCATTTATCTGGAGGGGGACCGAGACGACGTCAGCGTCGAGATCGCTCTGCAATACAACGATTCCTATCAGGAGTCGGTATTCACCTATGCCAACAACATCAAGACGACCGAGGGTGGGACCCATCTGGTCGGCTTCCGGGCCGCCCTGACGACGACGATCAACAGCTACGCCACCCGCGAGGATCTGCTGAAGGGTGTCAAATTCTCGCTCTCAGGAGAAGACGCACGCGAAGGTCTTACGGCGGTCGTCAGCGTCAAGGTGCCCGAGCCCCAGTTTGAGGGCCAGACGAAAACGAAACTCGGTAACAGCGACGTGAAGGGACTGGTACAGTCCCTGACTTCCGAGGCCCTGAGCATGTATCTGGAAGAACACCCGGACCTGGCCAAGCGGGTGATCTCAAAAATCATCGAAGCCGGCCGTGCCCGGGATGCGGCGCGCAAGGCGCGTGAGCTGACTCGGCGCAAAGGCGTGCTCGACGGCGCCTCGCTACCAGGCAAACTGGCAGACTGCTCGAGCCGGGACCGTGAGGAAACCGAAATCTACCTGGTGGAGGGGGATTCGGCCGGCGGCTCGGCGGCTCAGGCCCGCGAGCAGAAATTCCAGGCCGTGCTGCCCATGTTCGGTAAGCCCCTCAACGTCGAGCGGGTCCGCATCGACCGCGTTCTGGGCAATGACAAGCTGTTGCCGTTGATCGCCGCTCTCGGCGTCGGCATCGGCGAAGACTTCGACCTCAGCAAGCTGCGCTACGGCAAGGTGATCATCATGGCCGATGCCGATGTGGATGGAGCCCATATCCGTACGCTGCTGATGACCTTCTTCTTCCGTTATCTGCGCGAGATCATCTCCGAAGGCCGGTTGTACCTGGCACAGCCCCCTCTGTTTCTCGTCAAACGCGGCAAGCGTGAGATGTATGCCTTCAGCGAAGGTGAGCGCGATCAATACGTGGCGGAACTCAAGGGTGAAGGCGACGGTCGCGGCATCATGATCCAGCGTTACAAGGGTCTGGGTGAGATGAATCCGGGACAGTTGTGGGAGACGACGATGGATCCCGAGACTCGCACGCTGCTCCACGTCACCCTCGACGACGCCGTCGAGGCCGAGCACATGTTCACCCTGTTGATGGGAGAGCATGTCGAGCCGCGGCGAGCATTCATCGAAGCCAACGCCCTGTCGGTGAAGTTTCTGGACGTCTAGAGCGCCACCAGGCGGCGCTGCCAACCCGTACTCCAACTCAAGACTGACACAAGATGCTCGAGCAACGCGATCCACGCATTATCCCGGTGAAGGTGCAGGACGAACTCAAGACGGCGTATCTCGCCTATGCCATGAGTGCGATTACCGCCCGGGCCCTGCCCGACGTGCGCGACGGTCTCAAACCATCACAGCGTCGCATTCTGGTGGCGATGAACGATCTCAACCTGGCGCCGGGCCGGGGCTACCGGAAATGTGCCAAGATCGCCGGCGACACCTCCGGAAACTACCACCCACACGGCGAAGCCATCGTCTATCCCACGCTGGTACACATGGCACAGGATTTCCGCCTGCGCTATCCCCTTGTTGATGGCCAGGGGAACTTCGGTTCGATCGATGGCTATCCACCGGCGGCCATGCGCTACACCGAGGCTCGTATGGCCCACGCCGCCGTCGAGATGCTGGCCGAAATCGACCGCGACACGGTCGATCTCATCGACAACTACGACGAGACGCGGACCGAACCTGAGGTCCTGCCGGCGCGCTTCCCGAACCTGTTGTGCAACGGTTCGGTGGGCATCTCGGTGGCCTATGCCACCAAGCTGCCGCCGCACAATGTGACGGAGATCTGCAACGCCTTGTCGGCCCTGATCGATGATGCCGAGATGGACATCGACGCGCTGATGGAACATGTGAAGGCGCCCGATTTTCCGACCGGTGGCGTGATCTACGGCATGAGCGGTGTGCACCGAGCTTATCGCACGGGCAGCGGTATCATCCGCCTGCGAGCCCGCACTCACATCGAAGAGCAGCGTGATGGTCGCGAGCAGATCATCGTCACCGAGATTCCCTATCTCGTCGACAAGTCGACGTTGCTGGAGAAGATGGCAGGCCTGGTTCGCGGCAAGACCATCGAGGATATCTCCAACATCCGCGACGAGTCGGGACGCGACGGTCTGCGCATCGTCATCGAGCTCAAGCGCGCCGCGCAGCACGAGGTCGTCCTCAATCAGCTCTTCTCGCACTCCATGTTGCAGTTCAGCTTCGGCGTCAACGCCATCGCCATCGTCGACGGTCGGCCGGAGACGCTGAATCTCAAGCAACTGCTCGAGCACTACGTGGCCCACCGTCACGAGGTCGTTCTGCGCCGCACCCGCTTCGATCTGGGCAAGGCCGAAGCCCGCGCCCACGTGCTGGAGGGGCTGCGTATCGCGCTGGACAACATCGACGCCATCATTCAGCTGATCCGGGGCTCAGCCAACCCGGAAGAGGCTCGGGGTCGCCTAATGGAGGAATTCAGCCTCTCTGAGATACAGGCCAACGCCATTCTGGCCATGGCTCTGCAGCGGCTCACGGGTCTGGAGCGCGATAAGATCGAGGAGGAGTTTCAGGAGCTGATGCGCCTCATCGAGCATCTCAAGGCGGTGCTCGCCAGCCGTGACATGCAGATGCAGATCATTAAGGACGAGGTCGCCGACATTCGCGAAAAGTTCGGCGACGAACGACGTACCGAGATCGTCTACTCCACCGAAGAGTTCGACATGGAGGATCTCATCGCCCGGCAGGACATGGTGGTCACCATCTCCCGGTCGGGGTACATCAAGCGCATGCTCCCGAGCGTCTACCGCACGCAGAATCGCGGGGGGCGCGGCGTCACCGGGATGCGGACCAAGGACGAAGACTTCGTCGAACGCCTGTTCATCGCCAACACACATTCCTTCATCCTGTTTATCACCGCGCGTGGGCAGTGCCACTGGCTGAAGGTGTATCGGATCCCCGAGGCGGACCGGACCGCCCGCGGAAGACCGCTCATCAACCTGGTCAAGCTCGAGGAGGGGGATGAGATCCGCGCCGTCGTCGCCGTCGACGAGTTCACCGATGACAGATACCTGTTCACCGCAACGCGGCGTGGCATCGTCAAGAAGACGGTGCTGTCCGCCTACGGCAACGTGCGCCGCGATGGCATCATCGCGCTCAAGATCGTCGAAGGTGATGACCTGATCGGTGCTGGACTCGTCGAACCAGGGCAAGACATTCTGCTGGCGACGAAGAACGGTCAGGCGGTTCGTTTCTCAGAGGAGAACGTGCGCTCCATGGGCCGTGTCTCCACCGGTGTGAAAGGTGTCAACCTGCGTGACGGGGACGAGACGGTGGAGATGGTCGTACTCACCGGCGACGGTTCCCTGCTCACGGTATGCGAGAATGGCTACGGCAAACGGACCGAGGTCGGCGAGTATCCGAAGCGAAGCCGCGGTACGATGGGTGTCATCGATATCAAAGCCACCGAAAGAAACGGCTCCGTGGTCTCCTGCAAGCTGGTGCACGAAGACGATGAGGTCATGATGGTGACGCAGAACGGGATCATGATTCGCACCACGGTCGAGGGAATCAACTGCATCGGCCGCAACACACAGGGCGTACGTGTCATCAACGTCGACTCCGGCGACCGTGTCATCGACATGACGCGCGTCGTCAAGGAGGAGGAGGTCGTCGAAGGGACGGAAGGGGAGGACGCCGGGGAGGCCCCGGTCGACGAACCGTTGCAGGCATCAGAGGAAACGTCCGAGGAACCGGAGGACGAAAACCTCGAGGGCTGAGCCGCGTGGAATTCGCGTATACCGTTGGAAATGCAGGGAGTTATCGGTAGTACAGCAGGCCATACTCCCGTTGACGATGACGGGAGCGGGAGGTATATTTTCGGCCACGGAGTGCACGCCTCCTCAGGACGGTCAGCGGAGGGCTAGACCTAATTGGTAAGGCAGCGGTCTTGAAAACCGCCGGGCTCACGCCCTTGTGGGTTCGAGTCCCACGCCCTCCGCCAGAACAAAGATGTGGAGAGGTGGCCGAGTGGCTGAAGGCGCTCGCCTGCTAAGCGAGTATAGGGTTTATAGCTCTATCGAGGGTTCGAATCCCTCCCTCTCCGCCAGATGTGATTGCCCCCTCGTTCAATGGTAGGACACGTGCCTCTGGAGCACGCTATCGGGGTTCGAATCCCTGGGGGGCAGCCATACAAAGCCAACGTCCTCGAAGCCACTGCGGCCTCGGGGACGTTGGCGTTCCAGCCATCTTCATCCACCCCCACGTGTGTGAATCAGGAGCACTTTATGAATCGCTTCGCCCGACGCACCACCCTCGCCGGCGTGCTGCTGCTGGCGGGTATCGTCGACGCCGAGACCTACCAGGTAGATGCCACACACTCGGCCGTCGACTTTGCCATCCGCCACATGGTCGGTCGCACCAAGGGGCGCTTCGGCGAATTCAGCGGCACCGTCGTGTACGATGCCGCCAGGCCGACGGCCACCAGTATTTCTGGCACGATTCAGACGAACAGTATCAACACGGACAACAAGAAGCGCGACAAACATCTGCGCAGCGAGGATTTCTTTCACGTCGAGGCACATCCGACGATGGTCTTCGAATCCACGAAGGCCGTGTTGGAGAGTGGCGATCTGCTTCATGTCACAGGCAATCTGGCGATGCGAGGAGTGACCAAACAGGTAGTCCTTGTCGTCGAGATCCTCGGCACGGGCATCAACCCGATGAACCAGAAGCAGCAGGTGGGTCTGGCAACCGAATTCACCCTGAAACGCTCAGACTACGGTGTCAATCACTGGTCGGATACGGCGGGTGTTCTCGGAGACGACGTCAAGGTTTCGATCAACATCGAGGCCAACGCCGGCTGAGTCCTGAGCCGCGCGGCTCTCGCTGGACAGCTCTCGTGGTGAGGCCACGCCCTTGCGCCAGTCTTCGCGAGCCGGCCGTAACTGCCTGCGTGCATTGACAATAGCGGCAACCCCGGCTATCGTCGATCACTGTGATCAGGCACCGTTCAGATACCCTGACGGCTTGGGCTCTGATGTCACCGGCGCTCCTGGTCCTTGGGGTTTTCGGCATCTTCCCCATCGGCTATGCCTTCTTCGTCAGTCTGCACCGCTGGCGGATCAAGAAGGAATCTGTCGTCGGGTTGCGTCACTACGTCAAGGCTCTCGGCGATCCGGTGTGGCTGTTGAGCCTCGTCCTCGGCGTTGGATTGCTGGTGTTGGCCAGATCGATCGCCACACGCGGCGACATCAGGTACCGAGTCGGCGCCCGAGCGGTACAGCTGGTGGCGATCTTGCTGGCGGTTCGGGGCTTTGTCGGCATGTGTCAGACCGGTGACCTGCGTCTGTACAACGCCTTCAAGGTCACCCTTTTTTATGCTCTCGGGACAATTCCATTCGAGGTGGCCGGGGCCATGCTGTTGGCCTTCCTGCTGTTCCGCATTCTGACCGCTCGCGGCTTCTACCGCATCCTCTTTTTTCTTCCCTACATTACGCCGATGGTCGCTACGGCTGTCGTTTTCCGGACGATCTTCAGTCCCAACCCCGGGTCGCTGGCCAACCGCATCTGGAGCTGGTTCGGCACTTCGGATCAGCGTTGGCTGCAGGAAAGTCGGACCGTTCCTGCGCTGGTGCTGCAGGGACTCGGCGTCAGTGGCTACCCTGACTGGATCGATACCGCCTTTCCCAGTCTGGCGCTGGTCTGCGTCGTGCTGTACAACATCTGGGTCTATATCGGGTACGATACCGTCATCCTGTTGGCTGGACTCAGTGCGATCCCGCGGCATTATTTCGAAACCGCCGCCATTGACGGAGCCAGCCACTGGCAACAGTTCCGCCACGTGACCCTGCCGCTGATCTCGCCGACATTGTTCTTTATCACGCTCGTAGCCGTAATCGGCACGTTCAAAGCCTTCAACCACATCTACATCATGCGCACAGCCGGCGCTCAGGATTCGGTCGACGTGGCCAGCATTCTCATCTTTGATCAGATCTACCAGTATCACACCGCTGGCTACGCCTCGGCGCTGGCTCTGATCCTGTTTGTCGCCATACTGATGCTGACGGTTGCCCAGAACCGGCTCCTCGGACGGCGTGTGTTCTACGGCGACTAGGATGAGTACCGCTGGTAGCAGGCGCGGCATCGACCTGGGTCAGTGGCTGACCTACGTCAGTCTGACCGTGGCGGGTCTGGCTGCGGCTTTGCCCTTTGCCTGGATGCTGTTGTCCTCGTTCATGACCCGTGGGGAGACACTGCGCCGGGCCCTTGTACCGGCGGCGGTGCAATGGTCCAACTACGTGTCGGGCTGGAGTGAAGAGGACTTCGGTCTATATTTCGAGAACTCGCTGTGGATCGCCCTGTTCGTCGTCGTCGGGACGTTGTTGTTCTCGCTGATGGCTGCCTACCCGCTGGCGCGGATGAGATTCCGTGGCCGGGAACCGGTTTTTGTCATCACCCTGGCGACGCTGATGGTCCCCGAGACCGTGACCATGGTGCCGAACTTCCTCACCGTCTCGTGGCTGCATCAGGTCAGTCCCGTGCCGTGGCTCAACAACTGGCCGGCTCTGACCATCCCGTTCATGGCCTCAGCTTTCAGTATCTTCCTGCTGCGCCAGTTCATGCGCGGCATTCCGGGCGAGCTCTTCGAGTCGGCGAGAATCGATGGTGCCGGGCACCTGCGGTTTCTGTTCCAGATCGTCCTGCCGCTGTGCCGGGCGCCCTTGCTCACCGTGGGCATGTTTACCTTCATCGGTTCGTGGAACGCTCTGGGTTGGCCGCTGCTGGTGACCAACACACCGACGTGGCGACCCATTTCCGTAGCACTGCAGAAGTTCGTCACCGAGGCCGGCCCCGAAGTACATCTGCAGATGGCGGGGGCCGTCATCGCCACGATTCCGGTGCTCGTACTCTATGGGCTTGTGCAGAAGGAATTCACCGAAGGAATCTCCATGTCGGGGCTAAAGGGATAGGGATGAATATCTACACAAGTACCCGCGCCGCCGCAGCTCTCCTAATAATCCTCACCTGGTGCCTTGCCGGTTGCGGCGCGCCGGAATCGAAACCCGAGACCGAGGTGTCTCTCGAGGCACTCGATCCAAGCGGCCAGGAAGTCGTGTTCTGGTTCCAGCATACGCGTGCACGGGAAGAAGCGCTGCAGGAGATGATCGCCGACTTCAATGCCGGGAACCCGCACGGGATTCAGGTGCGCGGAGAGTTTGCCGGCAGTTATGGGGACATCTACAACAAGATGGTCGTCGGCCTGCAGGGCGGGTCACTGCCAGACCTCGTCGTCGCCTACCAGAACCAGGCGCTCGAGTACTACACCGCCGACGGGATTGTCGATCTGACTCCGTACATGTCGTCGCCGAAGTGGGGACTGAGTCCGCAGGAGAAGACCGATTACGTACAGGCCTTCATGTTGCAGGATCAGATCCGCGATGGCGTACAGATCGGCCTGCCGCCGAATCGCTCCATCGAAGTGATCTACTACAACGTCGACTGGTTGCGGGAGCTGGGAGCCGACGGACCGCCGCAGACCTGGGAGGAGTTCGCGCGTCTGTGTCGGGCTGCACGCGACACACCCTTCAGTGGCAACAGCAACAAGGAGCGCAGCATCGGGTTCGTCCTCGACGAGGACGCCTCGCGCCTGGCCTCGATGGTGTTTTCCCGCGGCGGCGATTTTCTCAATGCTACCGGCGACAGTTACACTCTGGACACGCCAGAGGCGGCGGCGGCTCTGCTGCTGATGAAGGAACTGGTCGCCGATGGCTCGGTAGAGATGATGGGTACCGCCTACGGCGACCAGGGAGCTTTTGTCGTCGGCGAGTGCCTGTTCATCCTGCGTTCCACGTCAGGACTGCCGTTCGTCAAGGACGGCGTCAACGACGGCGCCCGGTTCGCCTGGGACGTGGCGCCGCCGCCGCACACGACACCCGAGCCGGTGGTCAACTTCTACGGCGCCAGCATTTCCATCGGCCGGACCACGGCACAGAGGCAACTGGCCGCCTGGTTGTTCCTCAGGTGGTTCACCGAACCGCCACAACAGGCCCGATGGGTGCAGGCGAGCAACTATTTCCCCGCGCGCAAGAGTACGGGGGCACTGTTGGCCGAATACTTCGAGGCCAACCCCAGGTATCGGGGGGCTTACGAGCTACTCGACTATGGCACACCGGAACCGGCGGTGGCCGGTTACGATGGCGTGCGGCGCCTCATCTCGAAGGCCGTCGTCAAGGTCGTGCAGGGAGGGCAGATCGAGCCCGTGCTGCAGCGACTGCAGCGGGAGAGCAACGCCACGCTCGAGACGTACTGATCACCGCACCGAACCAGGATTCCTGCAACTTCCAGGACGCCGCCGTCGGTCCCAGGGCCCCAGGTCGTGTGGCCCGGACCATCCACACCCTCACCATGGAGACCGGCTGATGGCAGGACCTCAGCAGGGCCGGCGACCCAACGTTGTCGTGTTCTTCACCGATCAACAACGCTGGGACACGACGGGGTTACATGGAAACCCGATGGAGTTGACGCCGAATCTGGACCGCCTGGCCCGGTCCCACACCCACGTGGCGCACTCCTTCACCTGCCAGCCTGTGTGTGGCCCGGCGCGGTCCTGTCTGCAGACCGGACTCTACGCAACGACGACGGGCTGCTATCGCAACGCCATCCCCCTGCCAGATGATGCCCGGACCTTGGCCCATCACTTCGGCGATGCCGGCTACGACACCGGCTACATCGGCAAGTGGCACCTGCACGAGAAGCAGACTCGGGGACCGGTACCGGCGGAGAGCCGATTCGGCTATGATCACTGGCTGGCGTCGAACATCCTCGAGTTCACCTCTGATGCGTACGACACGGTGATGTACGACAACGATGACAACGAGGTGAAACTGCCAGGGTACCGCGTGGACGCGGTGACCGATGCCGTGATCCGCTACATCGACAGCCACCAACAGGACCCCTTCTTCCTGTTTGCCTCCTACATCGAGCCGCACCATCAGAACCATATCGACGACTATCCGCCGCCGGACGGCTATCGTGAGCGCTACACGGGTGGCTGGATCCCGCCGGACCTGGCGGCTCTGGGTGGATCGACCCATCAGCACCTGGGTGGTTACTACGGTATGGTGAAGCGCCTGGACGAGGCCTACGGCCGCGTGCACGACGCCTTGAAGAGCCTGGCACTCGATCAGGACACCATCGTGCTGTTCACCTCCGACCATGGGTCCCACTTCAAAACGCGCAACTCCGAATACAAACGCTCCTGCCACGATAGTTCGATCCGTGTTCCCACCGCGTTTACCGGCCCTGGCTTCCACGGCGGCGGCGAGATTCAGCAACTGGTCAGTCTCATCGACCTGCCACCGACGCTGCTGGATGCCGCCGGCCTCGACGTCCCGGATCAGATGCAGGGCCGTTCGATCCTGCCGTTGCTGCACGGCCAGAAAGGCGATGAAGAGGACAGCTGGCCCGAGGAGGTGTTCGTGCAGATCAGCGAAGCCCAGACGGGACGGGCTGTGCGTACGCATCGGTGGAAGTACGGCGTGGATGCCGGCGCCGGCGTGAAGGAGGCGTGGGCGCCGAGTTTTCATGAGCAGTACCTCTACGACCTGCAGGCCGATCCGTACGAGCTTGCCAACCTGATCCATGCCGAATCACACCGGCCGGTGGCCGATGTCATGCGCCAGCGTCTGCTGCGGCGCATGGCCGAGGCCGGCGAGCAGCTCCCTGATATCGTGCCGGCGGACGTAACTGCGGCCAGTCAGCGCCGTGTCGAGGCCAGTGAAGCCAACCAATAGAGGAGCCACAACTGATATGGCTGACCAACTCCAAGTGGATCTGGCCGTCATCGGCGCCGGACCGGCAGGGCATACCGGTGCGGTCCAGGCCGCCAAGGCGGGCAAGCGGGTAGCGGTCATCGACGGCGATGAAGCGCAAGGTCAGCAGGGCCGTTTCGCGCTCGACGCCCACGTCGATCTCACCGGTGACTTTGCCGGCTTCGTCGCGGGCGATCTCCTCACCTGAGTTGAGGACGACGACGCCGAAGGCTTCAGCATGCTCCTCGTCGTGGCTATCGACAG
>PBSR01000130.1 GCA_002726335.1 Gemmatimonadaceae bacterium | reverse complement strand
GCACGAGGCCGAAGAACAGGGCCCGATCGGGCCAGTGCAGGCGACTGAAGGCATAGGCTGCCATGGAGCAGCTCACCAGCGTGCCCAGAGTCGAGGCGCCGACGATGATCATCGTGTTGACGAGGTAGCGGAAGAAGGGGAACTGACCAAAGACCGCACGATAGTGCTCGAAGGTCAGCGGCTGGGGCCACCACTGGGGTGGTAGCCGGAACATGGCGGTGTCGGTCTTGAAGGACGTGCTCACGAGCCAGAAGAAGGGTCCGAGGAATACGACGAGCAGTCCGATGAGCAGGGCGTGCCAGGCAGCGTCACGCCAGAGATCTCGAGGGTGGGTGGCGTCGCTCATTTCACGCCCCCCTCATAGTAGACCCAGCGCTTGCCGACGACGAACTGGACGCCGGTGATGGTGAGGATCACGAGGAACAGCACCCAGGCCATGGCCGAAGCCGTGCCCATGTGCAGATTCTGGAAAGCCTCGCGAAACAGGTGCAGGACGTAGAACAGGGTTGAGTTCACCGGTCCGCCGTTCGTCATCAGGTAGGCCTGGGCGAAGACCTGGAGCGAGCCGATCAGACCCATCACCGTCATGAAGAACATGGCCGGCGAAATCATCGGCAGGGTGACGTGGCGGAAGGAGGCCCAGCGGCCGGCGCCGTCGAGCCGCGCCGCCTCCTGCAGGGATCGGGGCACGCCCTGCAGGGCGGCGAGGAAGATGATCATGCCGCCCCCCGCATTCCACAGACCCATGATGACGAGAGCCGGCTTCGACAGATGTTCCGACGTCAACCACGGCAGCTGGGGCAGCCCCAGGTACCCGAGGACGATGTTGATGAGGCCGTACTCACCGTTAAATAGCCAGGCCCACAACAGGCTGCCGGCCACGAGGGGTACGACGGTGGGCAGGTAGAAGAGGGCGCGATATATGGCGCGGCCCCGAATGGGCCGGTTGAGCAACATGGCCAGACCCAGGGACATGGCGATGCTCACCGGTACCGAGATCGCGGTGAAGTAGAGGGTGTTCCACAGGGCGATCAGGAAGTAGCGGTCGGTGGTGAAAAGCCGGACGTAGTTGTCGACACCTTCCCAGGTCGCCGGCGTGATGATCTCGTAGCGGGTGAAGCTGTAGACGAACGTCGTGACGATCGGTCCCACGGTGAAGATCAGCAGGCCGAGCAGGGCGGGAAGGGCGAACAGGTAGCCGGCCCAGGCCTGGCGCCGGTGCAGGGTCATGGCGCCAATTCGACGACCGCTGACCACCCCCCGCCAGATGAGCGCGGCTGCCAGCACGAGTCCCAGTGTCAGATAGATGGCCGACCAGTCGACGGGGTCACCGCGATCCTTGTCGAGGAATCGGTCGAGCTGAGCCTGGGTCTCGCGCGTGGCCACGGTCAACGCTTCCTGCGGTGACAGCTTGCCGTGGATGACCTGGTCCACGGCCACCCCCATCTCCGTGCTCAGGGCGGCACCGACGGCCGACACGGGCCGGTAGTGAGAGAAGCGCATCTGGTCGATGGCCAGCCGCCAGAAGGGGCTCGACTGGAAGAATGGATCGTTGCCGGCACTCAGCAGGGCGGGCAGCTTGTTACTCGAGGTCGCCATGAAACGCTGCGATTCATCGCGCAGGATGAAGCGGGCGAAGCGCCAGGCCCCCTCCGGCTGCTTGCTGCCTCGTGGCATGACGAGGCTGAAGCCACCCGACCAGGTGGCGGGCACTCCGTCATCGGCATAGGGAGCCGGGGCCGCGGCCCAGTCGAGATCGGCGCCATACCGCTCGAGCATGGTCAGCGTACCCACATCGAGGACGATCATGGCGATGCGACCCGTGATGAAGGGGTTCTGACTGTCGGCGCCGAACCCGGTCTGCAGGCTCAGCAGCTGCTCGATGCCATACTCGCGCACATAGTCCCGGATCCACGTCAGGGCTTCGACATTACGCGGGTCATCGAGGGTGACGCGGCGGCCATCGTCGGCGAGGAAACGTCCCTCCTTCTGCCAGCAGTAGAGGTAGAGCCCGGTGTTGCCCCAGATGGGGACAGCCCCGATCTGTTCGAGGCGCCCGTCGGGTCGGCGACGTGTCAGCTTGCGGGACATCTCCCGCATTTCACTCCACGTGCGCGGGGGACGATCCGGATCGAGTCCGGCCTGGCGGAAGAGCTCGCGGTTGTAGTAGAGAAGCCGCACGTCCGTGTCGTAGGGCACGGCGTAGAGGCGGCCATCGTAGAGGCACTCCTGCCACGGCGCCTCGAAGAAGTCTTCGCCGCGAACCCCGTCGCGCCGGGCGTATTCGTCCATGGACTGGAAGGCGTTGCGCGCCGCGTAACTGGCGACCTGGAAGCGGTCGAAAACGGTCAGATCGGGGGCCACACCCCCGGCGACGGCGGGCAGGATCTTGGCGATGATGTGGCTGTACGGGACGTCGACCTGCTCGACGACGAACTCGGACTGAGACCGGTTGAAACGATCGACGAGCTCGACGACGACGTCGTAACTGGAGCCGCTGGTGAACAAATTCCAGAAGACGACCTTCCGCGGCGCCGTGTCCCCGGAGGAGGACTCGCCAGTGGCCGTGAGGGGAAGGGCGAGCGTCAAGAGTGCGATCAGGCAACTGACACCGGGCACCAGCGGGTGGCGTCGGCAGGATGGGTCGGGTTCTGGAGTCATCAATAGCTGGCGTCAGGTGGCGTATGTTGCGCTCAGGCACAGCTGGCACACCAACGGTAGTGAATCGAGAGTCTACTGTCTGCTGCGACAGGCGACATCGCATATCTTGGCCCGCAACCGTCCACCAACACAGATGATGCGAGAGGAAGTCATGACCAGCGCTGCCTACTGGCCTCTGCCCACTGGCGAACCGGAAGAAAGCGGCTTGTGCACACGCAGGCTGCAGCGCATCCATACTGTGATGGAGGGCTTCGTGTCGGCCCGGACCATCGCCGGAGGCATCACCGCCGTGGCGCGCAACGGCCGGTTGGTGCACGCCGCGTGTCACGGAGTCATGGACGCCGAACAACAGATCCCCATGCGGGAGGATGCCCTCTTCCGCATCCATTCCATGACCAAGCCGATCACGACGGTGGCAGCCCTCATGCTGTACGAGGAGTGCGCCTTCTTCCTGGACGATCCACTGCAGCAGTACCTGCCCGCCTTCGCCGACGCGCAGGTCGCCACGACCCGAGAAGACGGCACCGAGGAGCTGGTGGAGCCCTGGCGGCCCATCACCATTCACGACGTTATGACACACACTGCCGGCTTCACCTACGATCTGGTGCCGAAGGCGCCAGGACGGGGATGGGATCTGGCGGCCTTCGTGGCACAATTCGCGCGAGTGCCCTTGATCCACCAACCCGGCAGAGAATGGGCGTACAGCGCCTCCCATGACGTGCTGGGTCACCTCGTCGAAGTCATCTCCGAACAGCCGCTGGACGTCTTTCTGCGGGAGCGGATCTTTGCGCCCCTGGGTATGACAGATACGGATTTCCACGTCCCGCCAGAGAAGCAGGATCGGCTGGCCGTGGTCTACGAACTGGACGAGGAGGATCACATCGTGCCTGCCGCCCCCGGCGGTCGCGACTATCTGCACAAGCCGCGCTTCTTCTCAGGTGGCGGCGGCCTGGTGGCCAGTACGGCCGACTACCTCCGCTTCTGCCTCATGCTGCTCAACGGCGGCGCCCCCGACGGCCAGCAGCTGCTGAGCCGCAAGACGGTAGAGCTGATGCGCCAGGATCACCTGCCCCCGGGGCATCCGGGCATAGAACCCTTCAAGTTCGGCTACGGTCTGGGTGTGTCCGTGCTACGGAGTCTGGGTGAGAAGCAGGGAATCGGCAGCGTCGGCGAGTTCGGCTGGGGTGGCGCCGCCAGCACGGACATGTGGATCGACCCGGTGGAGAACATGGTGAGCCTCGTCATGATGCAGTTGCGACCGCCGCGTCGTCTGGGACTGACCAAGAAGATCAAGGACGCCATGTACCAGGCGCTGGTATGACCGGGGGAAGCTGTCGATAGTGGACGCGCCGTTCAGGCCTCGTAGTGCCCGTGAATCTCCGACAGGGTCAGCTTCCCCTTGGCCACGGCCAGGATCTCCTCGTAGAGTTCCGGTCCCATCTCGTCGATCGTGCGCTCGCCGCGGATGATCGGCGAGACGTCTAAGTCGACGTTGTCGGCGATCAGCTGCATCCGGATTTCCTCTTCTCCTCTACATCAGTTTCCCGGTGCCGCCAGTTGCAGAGCTCCCGCGAGAAGCCGCACAAAGGGATCGACCCGCACGTGCAGTTTCACCAGTCGCAGCTCCAGTCGGTTGCTTCCGGCAACCATCCACTCGATTGGCACCGCTGCAGTCAGCCGATACACCTCCTGCCCCGCTTGCGCCCGCAGCTCAAACTCGGTCGGCAATAGACGATCGTTCCAGAACAGCTGCATCTCGTCGTCCGGTGCCCAGTAGTTTTCTATCTCCACGTTCAGCGCCGCATCCTCAGCTCCTACCCGCACCTTCAACGCGGCCTCCGGCACATCGAAGGTCACTGTCTGCCCGAACCCATCCTCAGCCACGCCGATCATCATCGGTACCTGCCCGGGCCAGCTGTGATGGCTGTGGGCCCCGCCCAGGAGAGACAGCGGGTCCCAGCTCGGATCCAGGGAGATGGCCAGCTCTGACCGGCCCAGCGAATCCGGCTCCGCCAGCTCCCGAGTGAAATCCAGCGTCAGCGGATTCTCGCCGCGCGGATGATAGTAGTCGAAGCAATACCAGAAGTTCCACAGTACGAGTCCGCTCACCCCCGCTTCGAAGGCGCGCAGCGCACTTGCCCGTATCCGGCGCACATCCTTGTCGAAACGGCCGTGGTTCAGGCAGGCCTGGGCCGTCACGCCGCAGGACCGGGCTTCGTCGGCGATGTTCTCCCATTCCGTCGTCAGCGGTGAATACCCCCCACCGATGACGACCAGGTCGAGCAATCCCTGGCGCAGCCACTCCCGAGTGTCGATGCCCGCCCGCAGTCCCAACTCCAGCGAGTCTGGCACCCTCGCCGACAGATACACCGGCCGACCCCGCCGCTTCCCTTCCGCGTGGCACATCTCCTTGATGCGCCGTATCAGCGAAGTCAGCACGTGCCGTTGGGCAAACGCCTCCGCCCGCCTGAAGACGAAGGCGAAGCGGATGAAATCCAGTTCCAGTACGTCGATGTCGTACCCCGTCACCAGTTCGTCTACCATCCCCAGCACGTGCGACCGCACCGGCCCCAGGGCGTAGTTGAGAGCCGACCGCTGCCAGCGCTCGAATGGATCGGGAGACGGCCCGTACACATCCCCCATCAAATACTCCGGATGCTCCTGCTTGTACGTCGACGTGTAGTAGTAGGGCTCGCCGATGGGGTCTTCGGGGCCCGTCCGTGGCCGCTCGATATCGACTCCGCTGACCACGTCGTGCAGATCGTTCATCCGCAGGCGCACCGCATACGCCTTGCCGGCTTCGTGCGCTGCCCCGCAGTAGATCTCGAGCGGATCCGTGCCCCGGTCAAACAGCGACTGCAGCCGTTCGGCCATGCGTACGTGGTCGCGACCGCGAAACGACGACGGCCGACTCAGCATTGGTTCGGCCACCTTGCTGCGGTAATACACTCCACCCGCGTGGTTGACGTCCGACGCGTACACATCAATTGGCAGATCCCGGATCAGGCCGATCGAGTGTTCGATCAGCGCCTCCGGCTCGATCGGTTCCGCTACCTCCGCGCGCAGCATCGGCTCGGGCGCGTCCTGCTGCAGCACGATGCGCATCTGGTCCGGTGTCATGTCTCTTTCACTCTCGGTTTGCCCCAGGCCCGTGGTGGCACAGAAAGACGTTCTCAAGTGCACTCCTGTCCAAGATGGTCTGTGTGTGGCCTGGACGTAATCGGTTTCAGGCTGGAGATTGGCGCCGGCCTGTCAAGACGAACGGGAGAGACGGACATGATCGATCCAGATCCCATCGATGAAGCGGCCCTGCGCGACATGCAGTCCGGCGACTACATCCTGCACTCGCGGGACGGCCGTCTGCAGCAGCTTCCTGTGGAGAAGACGCGACTGCCGCGGGATCCATCCGGTCATGTGCAGCGACTGAACTTCGTCTCCTCGCCAGATGGGACTCTCTACGCGGCACAGCACAGTCTCTGGCACCGTTCGACGGATGCCGGCATCTCGTGGATCCACATGGAGCGGAATCCACTCGAAGGTGGCTGGCGAGTCGAATTCGCACCGGATGGCGCAATGGTGAATGTCACTCAACAGGATGGCGGCGTCCCGACGGTGTGGTCCTCGTCGGACGAAGGTGGCAGCTGGGAGCAGATCGGGCAGATCGACACCGATGTGCCGGGAGCCCGCATCGATCTCGGATTCTCCATCACGCGACTGCCCGGAGGCAGCCTGCTCGTGCCCGTCCTCGTCGTGGCTGACGAAGTCATCGAAGGGAATCGGTACGTGTCCGGATCCCGCGTATGCCGCCTGTACCGCTCCGACGACGGGGGCAGGTCCTGGTCGCTGACCGGGACGATCGGTCAGTGGTGTCACGAGGTGAATGTGGCCGTGTTACCCGACGGCCGGCTGCTGGCCGTCATTCGTCTTCAGCGACCCCGGCTATCTGGCGATCCGGATGATCTGGGCGAGCGCACTGGAGCGGGGGACAGCGGTTGGCCCTACAAGCACGTCTTCATTTCCCACTCGACCGACGAAGGGCGCACCTGGGAGTCGCCCCGCCAGCTGTGCGAGGAGTATGGTCAGTGCTACGGCGCGGCCGGCGTGCTCGCCGACAATACCGTCGCCGTCGTCCACGATCATCGATACCCGCGTGCCCTGGGCAGTGGTCGCGCCCGTGTCAGCCACGACGGGGGGGACTATTGGCAGGATGAGACCTACTACCTCGTTCACGGACATGCCGCCGGCTACGCCGCCACCCTCTCGCCTGATGGCGAGAGATTCCTGACGCTCGCAGGCTCCTGCTACGGCGATGTCGATGCGGGGTGGGACGTGGCGACGGGACACACGGACTTCGTCATCATCGACTGGCGTCCGCGTTGAGTATGGGTCTGGTGGGATCGCTACGGCGTCGCTGACCTTGCGATCGACCCCAATCCGGCCTCACTTGCCTTGCCTTCCAGGTGTCGCCAGACGACCTCCGCGATGGCCTCTGGTGTCAGTCCAACTTTCTCGAGCAGCATCTTCCTCGGTCCGTGCTCGATGAAACGATCCGGAAGGCCGAGGTTGAGGACACGTTGCCCCGGGCGCAGGCGATCGGCCAGGTGCGACACAATAGCGGATCCGAAGCCACCGACCACCGCATTTTCTTCTATGGTCACAACCGTATCGCAGGTGTCCGCACAACGTTCGAGAACCTGGAGATCCATCGGTTTGACGAAGCGGGCATTCACCACACTGGCGGCAACACCCGCCTGCTCGAGAAGTCGTGCCGCTGCGAGGCTGGTCTCCACCATCGTGCCTGTGGCCAGGAGAGTGACGTCGTGCCCCTCCGTCAGCGTTTCCCAGGACCCGACCGGGATGGTTGCGGGAGGCCGTCCCACCGTAGCCGGACGGGGAACGCTGTCGCGGGGATACCTGATAGCGAAAGGGCCGTCGTTCTGCTGGATGGCCGTATAGAGGAGATCCCTCATTTCGTCGGCATCCTTCGGCGCAGCGATGATCATGTGGGGTACGCACATCAGGAAGGATAGATCGAGGGTGCCGTGATGCGTCGGTCCATCCTCCCCCACCAGCCCCGCGCGATCCAGGCAGAACGTGACGGGAATCGACTGCAATGCCACGTCGTGTACGATCTGGTCAAACGCCCGCTGCAGGAAGGTCGAGTAAATGGCGACGACGGGGCGTCCGCCTTCCAGGGCCATGCCGGCGGCGAAAGTCACGGCGTGCTGCTCCGCAATTCCCACGTCGTACGTCCGGTCGGGATAGCGCTTCGCGAAGTCGTTGAGTCCCGTCCCTTCGATCATGGCCGCCGTAATCGCGCAGATGCGGCTGTCGTTGGCCGCAATCTCGCTGAGCGCCTCGCCGAACACGTCCTGATATCGCGGCAGGGAAGGACCACCCGACTTTAGCTTGGGAGGACTCAGCGCGTGATACTTCTGCGAGTCTGCGCTGTAGGGGTCCTCCTCATCCTCCTTGATCGCACCTTTCCCTTTGATCGTGTGGATGTGCAGCAGCTTGGGGCCCGGGATCTCCTTCACGTTCTGCAGCGTGTTGACGAGTTCAGGGAGGTCGTGTCCGTCGATTGGCCCGAAGTAGCGGAATCCCATCTCCTCGAAGACGACTCCCGGAACCAGCATGGCCTTTAGCCCCTCCTCGAAGCCGCCGATCGCCCGCTGCAGGTTTTCGCCGACGACGGGAACCGTTCCGGTCAGGTTCCAGATTCCGTGCCGAACACGTTGATACAGTGGGTCGTTCGTGATCCGTTGACGAATCCTGTTGTAGGTCGGGTCGGAGATGATCCGCGTCAGATAGTGTGAAATCCCACCGACATTCGGCGATATCGACATGCGGTTGTCGTTGAGGAGCACGATCAGGTCGCAATCGGTCGCGCCTGCGTTGTTGAGGCCCTCCAGGGCGATCCCGCTGGTCAGCGCGCCATCGCCGATGACGGCGATCACCTGGCGCTTTTCATCGAGGTGATCGCGCATGGCGGCGAAGCCCAGTGCGGCGGAGATCGACGTCCCGGCGTGACCGACGCCGAAGGTGTCGTACGGACTCTCGGACCGCTTTGGGAAGCCGCTGATCCCGTGCGCCTGCCGGATCTCGCGAAGGTCTTCCCGCCTCCCCGTCAGAACCTTGTGGCCATAGGTCTGATGGCCAACATCCCAGACGATGCGGTCTGCCGGCGTATCGAAAACCGCGTGCAGGGCGACGGTCAGCTCGTTCGCCCCCAGACTCGAGCCGAAGTGCCCGCCCACCGACGTTACCACTTCGATGATGTAGGCCCGGAGCTCGTCGGCGACCTGCTGCAGCTCTGCCACCGTCAGAGATTTGAGATCTGCCGGGGATTCGATCGTTTCGAGAAGTGACATCAATCCGCCCTGGATGGATGGCGCCTGGCGTTGCGAAACATATAAGGTAGAAATGTGTCCTCCCCGTGTCACAACGTCACTTCTCGCATCGATGAGACCCGCTGTCGCCCCGACCGTTCCCGCGGGGGCGGTGATCGCTGCCCGGAATTGGCCAGGAAGGCCAATGACGCCGTGTCCCGGAACGGGACCGGCGCAGGTAGCCGGAAGCAGGTTTCTCGGTCGTACTACCGCATCCAGATGGGGCTGAACCGGCCACGCGCGACCCCGAAGCCCTGCCGATCGTCTCCGACTGCCAGCGGACCTTTTAGCCGGCCAGGATACGTCCTATCTTCGTCCACTACTGCCTGCCTGCACTCACAGCCAATCAGAGGGAAGACCATGTGCACGAGACGCGCAGTGGCGACAACTGTTTTCGCTCTGCCTTTCACAGCGCGTCTGGCCACCTACAGCGAAGGCGCTGACAAGGGCGCATGCTCAACGCCACAGTCATCCGGTCACAGGGGATCTGCGAGCCTGACATGACGAGTAAGTCGGACTTCCTAACACGTCTCCGGAGTGAGGGGGCGGCGTCGGCTCACTATGTGCCCGACCTGACCCTCTGGCACACGACGCACACCAAACGGGGCACGTTGCCCGCCCCCTGGCAAGGGCAGAATCTCCAGGAGGTCGCCGCGTCCATGGGCGTGGCTGCATGGTCTGTGGTGCGTCCCTGGCGTTCTGAGACGCCCGGAATACCGGTCACAACCGAGGAAAGTGAGGGAGAGCGCATCACCCGATGGGAGACGAGCGAGGGCACGCTGGCCGACCGCTGGACACGGGG
>PBSR01000129.1 GCA_002726335.1 Gemmatimonadaceae bacterium | reverse complement strand
GCAGCAGGCCCTGCAGGAGATCGCCGGCGCCGGCCTCCCAAAGACAGATGTCGCCACCCAGGACCAGCAGATCCGGAGAGAGGGCGACGATTTCGGTCAGATCGTCGACAAAGGCTCTCACCCCTTCCTGCCCCTCGGTGAGGTGCAGGTCGGTGGCAAAGACGACTCGGCTCAAGCGTCCGGTCCGACCAGGTACATTCCGGCCCCGGGCCGCCGGCCCCAGCCGAACCGACCTGCCGCCCCGCCGACGGCACAGGCCTGCAGCTGCTGTTCGTCAAAGGTGAACCCGAGGCCGGGCTCGTCATTGAGGACGATCCATCCGTCTTCGATGGGATGTGAATGAGTGAGCACGGCGTCGCGGCCGTTGTCGAGCACCTCCATCATGATGTGATGGGGCAGCGTCGCCGCCAGAGGAGCCATGAAGTTGGCGGCGCAGTTCATCATGGTCACAGGCGTTTCGTAGGCATAGGCCAGGTTGGCGACCTTCATCGCCCCGGTGAATCCCCCGGATCGCACGCCCACGTTGAGCACATCGACGGCGCGGGCCGACAGCAACGGTACGTAGTCGTCCAGGCTATCGAGGTTTTCACCTGAGGCGACGGCAGCGCGCACGTTGTCGCTCACCTGGCGCAGGCCATCAACGTCCCAGCGCCGGGCCGGCTCTTCGATCCAGGTGATGTCGTATTCCTGCTCGATGACATGCATGTACCGGATCGCCTGCTTCGGCGACCAGTATTCGTTGACGTCGATACAGAGCTCGGGGGTTTTCCCCGAGGTGGCCAGGGCATCCCGCATGATACCGATGCGCCGCAGGTCGGCATCCAGGTCGAGGCCGATCTTCAGCTTGCCGGCGGCGACCCCCCTGGCCGCCATGCGCGTGTAGAACGCGGCGATCTCCTCGTCGTTCAGGCACAGGTCGATGCCGGAGGCGTAGGCGCGAACGCGATTCGAAGCGGCGCCGAGAGTGCGCCACAGCGGTTCGCCGTTGATCCTCGCCTTCAGGTCCCAGAGCGCCGTATCGATGGCGGCGATGGCGGCCGTGTTGGCGCCGCGATTCCCCTGCTTGAAGACGAAGTCGACCATCCGGTTCCAGTGACCGAGCACGCCCCGGGGATCCTGGCCAACAAGCAGCTGCTGTACCATGTCGTGGACGAGGGTTCCGCCGCCGAAGCCGATGCCACTGAGGCCTTCGTCCGTGTCCAGAAACAGGGCGCAGCCCGGCATCTGGTCAGAACCGACTGGGTTGTTGGCATCCCCGATGGGGCGCTGCATGGTGAGTTGATAGGGGATCGTACGCACGCCGGTGATCTTCATGGCGGTTCCTGACTCAAGTGTGGATTGGTTGATGATGCCGCAGTCGCTGTCCGTCCGCGAACGAACCAGGCTGAGGCAACGGTGAAAGCGGCGATACCGCCAACGATCAGTGCCAGGCGCAACCAGGGTTCGCCCTGGGACTGACGCTGCGCCACACTGTCGGACAGTGTCCTGAGCCACTCGAGGCTGGCCAGCAGGAGGAATCCGCGAACGACCCACACCGGCCAGGCGTGCCGAATGGTCAGCAGCAGGGGGACGATCAGGCAGAGGACCGCCAGGCCGAGAGCGCCCACCCGCAGGAAGTGGGCGGCGATCAGCAAGGAACTGAGAATCAGCGGCAGCAGGCGAGGCATGGTCAAGAGTTGGCGTCGTCGTCCTCGTCGTCATCCTGCATCCACCACAGCTGCTCCCACAACTCAGCGCCCGAATTCGCCTGCGGCGTCCCTGGAGTGCTCCGACCCTCCAGGACGTACCGCGTCAGCAGGTCGGTGAGCTGCTCGACGACGTCGGCGTGGTCGTGCTGCACATTGCGCCGTTCACCGATATCTGCCTCCAGATCGTACAGCTGGATCGGCGGCAGGCCCTCTGACTCCTTTCCCGGCCGCGGGAAACTCCACCCCCCCGAACCGGGGCACATCTCCAGTTTCCATCGTCCGGCGCGGATCGAGAAGGAGCCGTCCACCGAATGGTGGACGGTGGCCTGACGCAGGCTGCCGTCGATGGCGCCACCACGCCAGATCGGAAGATTGCTGACGCTGTCCTCGCCGGCCCCGTCCGGCAGCGGTGTGTCGTGGATGTCGGTCATGGTCGCCAGCAGGTCGACGAGACAGACCGTCTCACAGTGCTCGGCGCCGGCGGTGATCTCTTCCGGCCAGCTCACGATGAGCGGGATTCGGTGCCCCCCCTCGTAGATGTCAGCCTTGTGACCACGGAACACATGACTGGGTCTGTGGCCGAAGCCGGCCAGCTCGTCGAAGTCGGCCATGGGCGAACAGCCGTTATCGGCGGTGAACACCAGGATCGTGTCATCGGTGATGCCGTTCCGTTCGAGGGCGGCCATCACCTGACCGACAACATCGTCCACCTGCAGGCAGAAGTCGCCGTAGGCGTTGGTGCCGGATCTGCCCTGGAAGGGAGCCGTCGGCAGGATGGGCGTGTGTGGCGCTGGCAGGGGGAGATAGAGAAAGAAAGGAGAGTCGCCAGACGCCTTCTCATCGATGAAGCCAACAGCCTTCTCGACGAGGGTGGGCAGGACCTCGCCGTGGGCGAAATCAGGCGCGATGGGTCCGCCGCGCCAGAACTGCATGCCCTCGGTGGCTTCGATGTTGCGATTGGGAACGGCGGTGACGCGGTCGTCTTCGACGTAGACATATGGTGGCATGTCCAGCGAAGCCGAGATGCCGAAGAAGCGATCGAAGCCCACGGTGGTGGGGCCGTCAGTGATGGGCTGCGTGTAGTCGACATCAAAGGTGTCGATGTCGTCGCCCTGTTCGTCCGCCGCCGCCTCGGCGCGGCGCGGCCAGGTCCAGCCCAGGTGCCACTTGCCGACACACATCGTGGAGTACCCACGCTGCTTGAGAAAGGACGCCACCGTCGTCCGGCCCGGCTCGATCAACCGCGGTGAGTAACCCCAGTTGACCCCCGCCTTGAGCGTCGAGCGCCAGTTGTAGCGTCCCGTGAGGATGGAATAGCGCGACGGCGTACACACCGCCGACGTGGCGTGGGCATCGGTGCAACACAGGCCGCCGGCGGCGAGGCGGTCGAGATGTTCGGTTTGGATCTTCGACTCGGGATTCAGGCAGGACAGATCGCCGTAGCCCATGTCGTCGGCGAGGATGTAGACCAGATTGGGGGCACGGCCAGGCATTGAATTCTCCGGAAGGGGCACGGGTGTCGACGCGAATCTCGCGGTGCTACTCTCGGTAGGGGAAGCTCTCGCTCCAGGGGGTTGATGACAACTGTACGAGCAGGTCGGACAGGCCAGCGGCAAGAGCCTCCGTGACGGCTTGTCCCTTGTCGGCTGATGAGGCTCGCGTCTCACCACCGGCGCTGGCCGGTACGTACACATGCCAGGGGCGGACGAAGTTCGCTCCTGCCAGCAGCGGTACTGCCAGCTGGCCGAAAGGGTTGTCGGCCAGTTCGTCCTGGCGCACGAGATCCGGACGAATCCACATCATACGCGAGGTCTCGCTCTCACCGCCATGGTCGCTGGCGTGCTCGATGGGCGACTGCCAGCCCTGGGGTGGGATCCCGCCGGTACTGCAGACAAAAGGCATGTCGTTCAGTCCGGCGATCTCACGCAAGGTGGCCGCGATCGTGTCGGGATTGCCACCGTAACCATTGAGCAGCACAACCTTGCGTACGCCATCATCGCGGCACTGGGTGACGATGTCGACGATCATCGACATGAGGGTGCGCACCCCGACGCGTAAGGCGAAAGGGAACCGGCGGAAGTTGACGTTGTTCGTAATCGGCAGGGTCGGATACAGCAACACGCGGGCGTGCCGACGATTGGCTGCCGCCACGGCGAGTCGGCCCAGACGGGTCACCTGCCAGACGTCGGTACCCATGGGCAGGTGCGGGCCGTGAGGCTCGGTCGAGCCGAGGGGCAACACGACCACCTCCGGCGCGAAGGCGCGCACGTCTTCGACCGTCATCTCCTCGAGTAGCCCCGGAAATGCGGGGCCTCTGGCCTCTTCCACCTGTCGCCTCCTGACGTTGAGCTGCGTATGGATGAATGATACCGAAAAGTGCCTCCTCGACCCGGGTAGATCGGCTACATTACCGGAACAGGAGGCCGACCCATGCTGAGCGAACAGATCACCGACGAGCAGTGGCAGCACTTCGAGGAGCACGGCTACGCGCATCTGGGCCGGGCCGACATGCAACAGATCGCTCGGCTACAGCAGCGGATCGACGACATCATGCTGGGAACGGCCGACATCGACTACGACCGTGTCATGATGCAGCTGGACCGGGCCGATGGCCCGGAATCCAAGCCCGGGCCGCAGTCCCACGGCCACAAGGAAGCAACCCTCGCCTATCGCAAGATTCAGAATCTCGAACTCGACCCGCTGTTTCTCACCTATCTGCAGAAACCCCTGTATCGCAACATCTGTCAGCGGATGTACGGAGATCTGGAGATCGCCTGTTTCCGGGCGATGTTCATGAACAAACCATCCGGGCTGGGTTCGTACCTGATCTGGCATCAGGACCGCTGGACGAACCTGGACCGGGATCCGCTGATCACGATCTGGACGGCCCTGGATCCGGCCACGCAGGACAATGGCTGCGTGCAGATCGTGCCAGGATCGCATCGCGAGCTGGTCAATCCGGAACATGGCTCGGGGTTCCTCACCGAGGAGATGGCCGCCGAGATGGCGGCGCGATCGGACACCGAATACCTGGAGATGGGAGCGGGGGAAGTCGTTCTGCTGCACAACCATGTGCTGCATACGTCTGACGTGAACAGGACACAGCAGTCCCGCCGTGCCTTCAGCGTCTGCTATATGGATGCCGCGACGGTGGCCAGCAACGGCGCCACGTACCCGGTGGTCTTCGGCGACGGGGCGCTGACCCCGGACTGAGCTTCCCGCGCCTTGTGGCGACCGTCCGGTCGGTCCTTCTTACCGGAGATGGAACAACAACTGCAGCAGGATGTGCTCCGCGCGGTGACCGGGGCCTTCGAAGCCCTCGCCATCGCCTCGGGTCCCGAACTCGAGCAGCGGGTCCGCAGTCTGTCATGGGTGCTGTCACCAGCCACGATCCTGCATGCCCGCACCGGGGACGACGAGCTTCTGTCCCGTACGCGAGAAGCGCTGACCACCTTTGTCGCCAGTGGCTTCTCAAGACACGACCAGGCGCTGCCTCTGCTGGCCAGCTTCCGCGAGCTGCCCCCCTTCTGTGAGGCTTTCGAGTATCTCAGGGCGGTCGGTTCACTGGACGTCGACACCGAATCACGCGCCAGGGCCATCATCGCTGCCAGCGCCGACAGCCACCTGGGATCCACCGACTGGGGGGCTCACAATCGCGCCACCGTCGATGCCGCCGGCTTCTACGCGGCGGCTGACTCGGTACCCGATCATGATCACGCCGCCCGCTGGCGGGGGTACGGCGACGCTCTGATCGAGGACAGCTGGGGTCGCTGGTCGATCGAAGATGCGTCGATCTACGGGCCCTTCTGGCTATTCTACCTGATCACGGCCTCCGAGGGCCTCGGCAGCACCGAAGAGTTCCTGCAGAAGATCACGACGAGATACTACTTCGAGCAGTACAGCCGGCTGTTGATGCCCAACGGCATGTTGCCCGACTGGGGGGACGGCGACTGGACCCACATGTGGACCTGGTACGCCGCCGTCATGATTCGCGCCGCCGGTCACTACGGCAGACCGGACTACCAGTACTTCGCCCAGCGACTCTTCGAGACCCACCGCGCCATGGGGTTGAGCGGCAACGACGTGGTGGGGTATTCCCCGGACGGGCTGCAGACCGGAGATGAGCTCTACAGTCTGGCCACGGCCTTGCGCTGGATGGCCCTGGAGCCGCCGCCGGAGGCGGTGCCCTATGTGCTGGAGTCCTCCGAGGAAATCGTCGACGATCTGGTGTCGAAGAAGATCGCCTTTCGCAACGAGGGTGGCGACGACGCCAGTTTCGCTTTGCTCAACTACCGCGACCCGGGTCCCTACGGTCGCTATCAGCGAGAGTATCAGAACCAGCAGCTGTTCGCCTTCGAGGAGATGCCCCATCACGGCCATGCCGACGAAAACTCGCTGGTACTGCTGCTGGACGGGGGAACCGTGTTGCTGGCCGATGGTGGATATCGCCGGACCGCCCATGACGGCTGGCGAGCCGATCTCTACCACAATCGGCTCGTAGCCCGCCTGGGATGGCCGAACGATCACGAGATGATGCCGTACCTGCAGGGCAACCCGCAGTACGTGCCCGTGCGCACGGAGAAGATTCACTTCGGCACGTTCGGTGCCCTCGACTATTCCCGCACGCGGCTCGTGGATGAAGACCGGGGGTACACCGGCGATCGCATCGTGCTGTTCGTACCGGACACGGGCATGTACATCATCGTCGATGCGGTGCACATCGACCGCGAGGGGCCGAAGTCGTTCACTAACATGTGGCACCCCGACGGTCTGCTGGCGCAGGGCGGTCTTGCCGATGAAGGCTCGCACTGGGTTCGCTCATGGCCCCACCGGATTCCGATCCGGAACGAATACTGGACCAATCCGCATGGGCGCGAACTGCTGGTGCAATTCGTCGGCAACCGGGACAAGTACAGTCAGGTGCGCCGTATCGATCGGCGTTTCAATCCGTCAGATGCGTTCTTTCAGTTCCTGTACGGGTACTACTTCGCCGGTCAACGGCTGGGATTCGTTACGGTACTGACGCCATACGCGACCGACACCTTTGATGAGAACCTGCTCAACGCTGTGGAAATCCTGCAGAACGGTGAGGGCTCGTACCGTACCCTGGGTCTGCGCTTCGACGTGGGCGGGGGAACGGCGACGGTGGGCATGAAGCTGGACACGACGATCGGTCTGACGAACCTGCGCGGCCGTCCCATGTTCGACTGGCACACGGGATCCGTCGACTACGACGGCCTGCGGACCGATGCCGATTTCGCCTTCGTTGTGGATCGAGGCAAGCAACACGAGGTGGGGCTGATGTGCGGTTCACGGTTGTGCTGGGAGGGAGAGATCCTCTTTGACATGCCGAAGAGCGAGCACATGTACCAGGGCCCGGTCGACTACGCGGTACCCGAACGCAAGGATCGAATGCCACGCTGGCACGAAGTCGTCAGCCACCGACCCCGTCACACACCTGGAGCTCAGACATGACCAATCTCATCTCGTACCGAGGCGGCAGCCTCGACAGCCCCAGCCTGCCATGGGAGCGCGTGGCCGCCGCCGGTGTACAGGGAATCGAACTGAACTGGAGCGACGGACTCAACGCCGCCGCTGCGGATGCCGCCCTGACACCCCACGGACTCCGCGTGACCTCGTTGAGCCTTCCCTGTCCTCTCGACGATGAGGATCTGCCGGCCCGCTTTGGTGAGGCGGCCGCCGTTGCCGCTGACCTGGGGGCCGGCTACCTGTTCACCAGCACCCGTGGCGATGACATGTCGCTGGACCAGGCCGCCGGCAGACTGCGCCAACTGGGGGACGCCACGGGAACCCATAAAGTTTCGGTAGCACTCGAGACGCATCCGGAGCTGTGCACAAACGCGGATCGTATGCAGGAGACGATGGCGGCCATCGACCACCCCTGGGTCGGGGTCAACTACGATACGGCCAACGTCTACTACTACAATCACGGCATCGACACGGTGGAGCAGGTCACCGCCTGTGTCGATCACGTCCGCGGTGTCCACCTGAAGGATGGCAACGGCAAGTTCCACGACTTCGACTTTCCCGTCTTCGGCGAGGGCATCGTCCCCTTTGACCGGGTGCACGAGGTCCTGCAACAGGCCGGCTACGCCGACGCCTACTGCATGGAGTTGGAGGGCCCGGCCTTCAACCGAGAAGACCCCGACGATCTGGCCGACAAGGTGGCACGTTGCGTGGCACATCTGCGAAGTGTGGGTATCGGCGGATGAAGATCACCGACGTCGAACGGATTCTCGTCGACGTGCCCTTCACCGAACGGCAGCAGCGTATCACCCAACGTACGGTGTACAACTGGTCCATCCTCGAGCTGTGCAAGGTGACGGCGGACACGGGAGATGTGGGCTGGGGGGAGACGGTCATCCACTACACGCACCAGCGGGTGACCGACGATAGCGTCGAGCGCGTGCTGCACTCGAGCCCGGCTGAGGCCATGTGGGATGATTCGATCGGCGCCGGTCTGCAGATGGCGCTGTTCGACCTGGTGGGCAAGATCACGGGCGTGGCCGTGCACCAACTGTTGGGGACCCGGGTACGAGAGGCCACGCCGATTTCGTGGTGGTGCAGCCACGCCGCCCCCGAGGACTGGGCGGCCGAGGCGGTCGACGCGGTGGCTGCCGGGTACACGAGCCTGAAGAACAAGCCGCGGCCCTGGTGGGATATCTATGCCCAGGTCGAAGCGGTGAGTGCGGTGACGCCGCCGCACTTCAAGCTGGATCTCGATCCCAACGCCTCGCTGCAGAACGCGGCCACGGCGGTTCCCGTGCTCACACGGTTGGCCGGTTACGAGCGGGTTGCCATGTTCGAAACGCCGATCCCGCAGAACGACATCCTCGGCAATCGACAGATCCGCCGGGCCGTGCCACGGCCGCTGGCCATGCACTTCGGCACGCCTCCCTTCGTCACCGTCGTGCGCGAGGAAGTCTGCGACGGTTTCGTCGTCAACGGCGGCGCCGCACGCGTGGTCCGGCAAGGTACGCTGGCGGCGGAAGCGCAACTGCCGTTCTGGCTGCAGCTGGTCGGCAACGGTCTGACGACGACATGGGCGGCTCACCTGGGCGCCGTCCTCAGTCATGCCACGTGGCCCACCATCAGCTGCGTCAACCTCTACAGCGAACAACTGCTGCAGTCGCCCATCGAGGTCATCGGCGGCTATCAGGCCGTACCCGACGGACCCGGTCTCGGCGTGGAGATCGACGAGGCGGCCGTCGATCGCTACCGCGTGCCGCCGTCCACCATCGAGGCCCTGCCACCGGGGCAGCTGCACGCCAGGCTCCGGCCCCGCATCATCAACACCCTCGCATTTCCCGATGGCACGCGGGTGCACATGGGTGCCATGGGACCACACGCCTACAATGCCGCCTCAGGCCCGGGGTGGTCGGAGGGAATGGCCGTGGCGCCAACCTGGGCGGATGACGGCTCGAACGAGTGGCAACAACTCTGGGACCGGGTGCATGACGGTGGCGTCGTGCGGGAGAAGGCCTGACCATGGCGCGAGACGATCTGGGCAACGGTTTCATGCATCACGGGGTGGCAACCCCGGTGAGCAATCATCGGGGTACAGTGGCCACTGACGACGGCGCCGGACGCAATATCGTGCTTCTGTGGCTGTTCGATCACCGTGGCGGTTATGCCCTGCTCGAGATCGATGCGCACACGGGACAGAGTCACCAGGTACCCATGCCCTTCGATCCGGGTCACGACTGCCCCTTCGCTTCGGTCCTGTCGAGTGGCAACCGGTTCTACACCCACTTCAACAGCAACTTCTGCGAGTACGATCCAGCGACCAGGGCCTTCACGTTCCATGCCCAGACGGCGCCGCAGATGGCCATGGGCATGACGGAAGACGACGAGGGCCGCATCTGGTCGGTGACTTATCCCGATTCGGCGGTGGCCTGTTATGACTCGGCCTCCGGAGAGTTCCGCGACTACGGCTCGGTGTACGCACAGAACTGGAAACAGTACCAACGCTCCGTCGCCACCGATGACACGGGTTGGCTGTACTTCGCCGTGGGCAACACGGCAAGCCAGATCGTGGCGCTGCAGCCCGACTCGGGTGAGGCGCGACCGCTGCTGGCCGAAGAGGATCGTGTTCAGGGTAGTGCCTTCGTCTATCGCGATGAAGATGGGGTCGTGTACGGGCTGCCCCTGGCCGGTGCCGAAGACAGTGACGACTGGCTGCGTCTGTACGACGGAGAGGCCGAGCCGGTGGGACAGCACACCGAGGGTCAGCCAAAGAAGATCATCACCGAGAGTCAGGCGCTGTTCCATCGTGAGTTTCCCGATGGCGAACGTCTGTTGGAATGTGACACCGTGGACAAGAGGCTGGTGGTAGAGTCTGTCGATGGACAACGTCGTGAGCTGCGCTTCGACTACGACAGTGAAGGCGCCCACCTGATGGGTCTGGCGGCAGCGCCGGACGGGACGATCTGCGGCGGCACGGCGTTTCCCATGCGATTCTTTCGCTACGACCCGGGCGCCGACGAGTGGACGAACCGCGCCAGCTTCGGCCAGTGGAACACGGTTCGCCAGCACGAGGACCGTTTCTTCGTCGGCGGTTACACGGGTGGCTTTCTCCTGGAGTGGGACCCGGCGCGGCCCTGGCAGGACACGACGAAGGCAGCGGAAGCGACGCAGAACCCACGGTGGTGGGTGGCGACGGCGCCGGCCATCAACCGGCCACACTGTCTGCGCGTCACCGGACACGGGCGCTACGTGCTGCTGGGCGGCACACCAGGTTACGGGTACACCGGTGGTGGCCTGTTGATCTGGGACCGGGAGAAGGCATCCGGAAAACTGCTGGAACATGGTGAGCTGGTTCCGGAACAGGCCCCCATGAGTCTGTTGGAGCTGGACGACGGCAGCGTGCTGGTGGGTGCCACCGTAGCACCCGGCACAGGCGGCGAGCAGAAAGCAACCCGCGCCGAGATGTACTGCCTGGATCCGACGTCGCAGAAGGTGCTGTGGCGCCAGCCCGTGCTGGAGCAAGTCGAATCCTACAACGACCTGCTGCAGGGCCCGGACGAACTGGTTCTGGGTTTCGCCGACTGCCGCCGCTTTTTTGTCTTTGAGGCGAAAACGCGTCGCGTCGTACAGGAAGAGGAGGTGGAGACGCGCCTCGGCCGCACCAACGGCCAGCAGGGCCCGCGGATCTTCGTGCCGGGGCCGGCCGGCGAGGTGTTCGCCCTGTTCCAGCGCGGCATCGTGCAGATTCACGATGATGGCCCCGGGGGGAGACCACGGTTTCGGCTCGAACTCGTGGCCGAATCACCGGTACCTGTCGAACCGGGCGGCGATCTGCTCGACGGTCGCATCTACTTCGGCAGCGGTTCACACATGTACTCGTGGGGGGCACCCGTGCCATGAACGACACACCCATCATCAACGCCTCCGAGCACGCCTGGACACTGCACGATCCGCGCTTCGCCATCGACCCGGAGGTCTCGGCCTGCCCGAACAGTACACCCGACTGCGAGCAGACGGGGGAAACACTGATCGCCCGCATGCTGGAGTACGGTGTGGACCGCACCGTCATCAGCCATGTCTGCTACTACGGTCGCAACAACGACTACCCCATCCACTGTGTGCAGCAATGGCCCGATCGGTTCGCCGCCATCGGTCTGCTCGTCGGTCACCGGTTGCACCCGGCCCAGGATGGCGAAGCCAACGCCGAACGTCTGCGCCAGCTGGTGACCATCGGCGGCCTGGCGGGCCTGCGACTCAGCCCGATCTACGATCGCACCACACGCTGGCTCGACGATCCCGCCTGCGATCCGTTATGGGAGGCGGCCGCCGATCTGGGCGCCACGTTCAACCTGTTCTTGGGTCCCGAGCACCTCGAACAGCTGGGTGCCATGGCCGAGCGCCATCCCGGTGTCAACGTCGTCATCGACCACTTCGCCATGATCGATATCTCGCGGCCGGATGCCGAGGGGATCGATCTCATCACGGACCTGGCGCGATGGCCGAACGTCTACATGCGCACCTCGCTGCACAACCCGTCGAAGGAGAGCCGGCCTCCCTTCGGTGACATGTGGCCCTATCTGCGGCGGGCGTACGACGCTTTCGGCCCACGGCGCCTGTTGTGGGGCAACTACTACGAGTATCTCATCATGGCCGAGATGATCGACTTCTTCACGACCGAGGACCGTCGCTGGATCCTTGGTGGCACGGCGGAAAAGCTCTACTTCGGACAGCGGCGATGAAAGGCAGACCACGCAGCAATTCCGAGCTCGTCTACACGTCGGACGGTGGTGGCCGAAAGAGGAGTGATTCTCCCGCGAGGAGCAAGCAGTCCTCACAGCAACCGTCGGCACCGAAGGATGGCGTTGTACGCGTCGGCCGAGAGACGAAGGGGCGCAAGGGAAAGGGGGTCACCACCATTGCGGGAGCCCCCGTATCAGGTGCGGAGCTGGAGGCCTTGGGCAAAGAACTGAAGGGGCAGTGTGGCGCCGGCGGGACCGTGCGCGCCGGTGTCATCGAGATCCAGGGAGATCACCGGGATCGTATCGTCACCACGCTGCAGAGCAAAGGTTGGATCGTGAAGCGCGTGGGCGGTTAAAAGGAACGAATCATGCAGCCTTCGTCTCTCAACGGCCCTGCAGCTGAACGCGCACCCACTGCTCCAGCGGCTCGGCAGGAAGGTTCTGAAATCCTGGGCCACGGCCGCGCCGGCCACCACTGCCGCCTCTTCCGCCCAGCCCGTCGCCGCGGCCATCGTCGAAATCGGCCCTTTCGACCTGTTGACGGGGGCCTCGGTCCGGCGCCGGCAGACGCAAAACCAGGCCGACGTGCTGGCCCAGTTCGAAGGGTGGCACCCCGTGATACAGCAGGGGTAGGCGGGCCTCGTACACGAGTCGGCCCTGATCGAACCCCAGCCGCGCCTGCACCGGGTCTTCACTCCCCGGCAGAATCATGCTCCCTTCGTCTTGCGTTGCATCGAGGATGAGTACATGTCTCGATGTCGCCAGCTCATCCAGCAGCTCTGCCAGCCCTTCGGGCGACATTCCCGCCGCGGGGTCGGCCGCCGTGCCGCGTCTCCGTCCGGCGCCAGTCGGTGCTCCGCCACCCCGAGGACCCTCGCCATCCCGTGGCATGTTGCCCCGGTCGACTCCCGGCAGGCGAACGCCGAAGTAGGGCCTGGTGCCGGCCTTCGGGTCGAGCCACAATTCCAGCCCCCGCCGAACCACCATCGTCTGTGTCATACGATCGCTGGTGGCCACACACAGGTAGAGCGCTTCATCGTCGTTGGCCAGGGCGATGGTGACCGACATCTGCTCCAGCAGATAACGCCGATCTCCCCACTCAGTGTCGGCCCCATCGACGACGATCGAGCGCGCCGGCTTGTGGCTGTGGACCTGAGGGGCATGGCTGCAGCCGACGGCGAGCAGATACAGAACACCGGCTCCAGCCAACGTTGCGAATCGGACAGGTACGGGCACCAATTCTGTCACTCCCAGAAAAAAGTTCACATCTGCCCGGGTGGCGGCCAAATAGAAGCCCGAGGTCGTCGGCTCAGAGAGAACCGGTCTGCAGGAACATTGGGATTTGACGCGCGGAGGCGGGTTGAGGTTTAACACGAAAATGCTCCACACTTCAGGAGAAATCCAGCCCGGGAACACCCATGTCTGCGGTGCATCCAACAGGTAACACACGGGAGGAGATCCTATGAGACGGCTGCTGCTGATCTGCGCCTGGCTGGTGCCGGTGCTTTCTGGCTGTACCGCGATCACGGTGCAGCACGATTTCGATCCGGATGTCGATTTCTCACGGTACCAGACCTTCGCCTGGCTGCCGCGAACGGCCGAACAGAGCGGTACTCACGGGAATCTGAGCGGCCCCTTCGTCGAGAAGCGCATCCGCAAGTCACTGGCCGAAGGTCTGGCCCGGTCCGGCCTGCGGTATACGCCGGAGTCTGCCGACGTGCTGGTTGCCTACCAGTTGCACTACGAACGGAAGCAGGAGGTACAGGTCGGGGCCTACGGACACATCCGCACGCCGTACGCACGCGCCATCGACGTGCGCAAGTACCGTGAGGGGACCCTCATCGTCGATCTCGTCGATCCGCTGACCGAGCAGCTCATCTGGCGCGGCTGGGGTATCAGTGACCTGCAACGGGCGGTGGATCCGCAAGAGGAACAGGAGTTGATCGATCTGACGGTGCAGAAGATCCTCGAACGGTATCCGCCCTACTGACAGGAGGATGGATGATGGGACCGATCCGGATGTTGACCGCACGCCTGGGGCTGCTGGCTCTCGCTGCCGGTGCGCCACTGCATGCCGAGGTATATGAACGGGTAGCCGAACTCCCGGACGACGTTCGTGACGCGGCTCTTGTCGCCGCCAGCCACCCGTCCCTGCTGACGGCAATCACCAGATTGCAGCAACACTCGCGGCAGCGTTTCGACGGTCTGCTCGAAGCCTTGGCCAACGCCGAACGTGATGACATCCGCGCCGTAACCTCCATGCCGGGCCTGGTGGACAGACTCGTTTCCCTGGACGACGGCGAGGAGGACCTGCAGCAGGTTTTGACAGGTTATCCGCCACCGGCCGAGTCACCGGCAAGGCGTCTGCTGCAATACTCGCCGGAGTTGCTGCGCGCTGTGGCCCGACTGAATCGCAGCACGGAAACCGCCTTCGATGCCCTGCTCGAACACGAGCCGGCCGAGGTCGGTCAGGCGATGCGTCTCCTGGTGGCGCATCCGGGAGGCATGGAAGCGCTGACCGGGGATCTCGGGGGTACCGTCTTGCTGGCCGAAGACTGGGCGAAGGATCCGGAGACGGTTCTTAGGCAGATGGATGAGCTACGCCCGGCACCGAAGGCGGCTGACCCGTCCGGTCCCTACGCCGATGTCGCCGCCACCTACCAGGCGCGGTACGCCTACACACCACCGGAGTCCGATGTGGTCGAAACCGAGGTACGTTTCGCCTACGGCGGGTACGGCTCTCGGTACTGGTACGGAGCTCCGTACTGGTATGGCGTGCCCTATCACCGGTCCTACTGGGGAGCCTCCATCGGCTGGCATATCACCCCCCACATATACGCCTCGTGGTCGTACGCACCCGGGTATCGCCGGGCCCCGTTGCGTCGATATGTGAACCATCGTTCTCACGGGCTGCGAAAGACACCGCGAGCCGTCAGGGGACGCCGGTAGCCGCCCGGACCATCCCCACAATCGACGGGAACCTCGCGCCGTCGTCAGGCATCCAAACGGCAGACGAGGTTTTCGTCGATCGGCGGTCGATCCCTGCGACCGCCATGGCCCGCCGCCGCGTTGCACACCCTCCGCAACGCGGCGGCGCGGCTGTTTCTGGCAGACAGCTGCTGCTGGCCCGATCTTGTGCGGCATGCGATCTGCGATGGCACCACTCTACGCATCCCTGGCCAGCCTCTACAGCGGTGGTGCCATCCCCGCCTGTCAGCGTTGGGCGGTGGATCGGGTACCCGTCGGCGCCCGGGTGCTGTTCGTCGGGCCCGGCCCCGGTACCGATGTCGTGCGAGCGGCGCAGGCGGGCCTGCAGGTTACCGCCATTGACCACGATCCGGCCATGCTGGCGGCGGTGGCTCGGCGTCTGTGTCGTGCCGGTGCAGGACGCCGTGTAGAGCTGATTCAGGCCGACCTGCTGCAACGGGCGCCGACGGTGCGGTATGACGTCGTCATCGCCCAGTTCTTCCTCAATGTGTTTTCCGCCGCCCGCCTGCCTGGGGTTGTCGACCATCTGGCCGCCCACCTGTTGCCCGGGGGGCGCCTGCTCACCGGCGACTTCGGCGGACAGCCCACTGGCCGACTCCAGCAGGCCTATCACGATCTGCCCATGCACCTTTTTGCCCGGCTCGGTGCCAACGCCGTGCACGGCGTTCACGATCTGCCGGCGTGCCTGCGGGACCGCGGTTTCACGATTCGCCAACGCCGGCGCTTCCGTCTGTTCCGCCTGGGTCCGGGATGGATCGAAGGGCTCGACGCCGAAGCCTCCCGGATATGAGGTCCGGTTTCCGGCGCGGTCTCGAATGGATCCTGCTCGACACCCACATCTGGGTCTCGGCTGCCGCTGCCGGTTTGACTCTGTTCGCCGCATCGGCACTCGGCCTGCCACAACGTCTGGCGCCGATGGGAGCCGTCTTCAGCGCGACCATGCTGATCTACGCCGTGGACGACATCTTCGACGGCCGCATGCGCTCCCAGCCAGGGCGCTGGCTGACGGTGCTTCTGGGGGCCGGGTCGCTGAGCGGGCAGTTGTTGCTGGCGCCGGTCGTCATCACCGTCACCGTCACGGTGGGAGCCATCCCCGCCCTGCTGTACGGGGTACCGATCCGCGGTCGGCGCCTCCGGGAGCTGCCGGCGGTGAAGCCGTTCTTCGTCGCGGGATCTCTCACCGTGGCCGCCATTGTCATTCCGGTACTGTGGGCCTGGTCCCAAGGCGGACCGGTGCCCCCCGCATCCACGATGATGATGATCGGATCCATCCTGCTCGTGCTGGTGCTGTGCAACGTCTGCTTTTTCGATCTGCGCGACCGCGTGGCCGACGACCGGGACGGCATCCGGACGATTCCGGTCTGTCTCGGGATGTCGGGGACGCGGAGCCTGTGCCTGTGGCTGGCCCTGGGTGTTGCCTTGCTCACACTCTCGAGCGGCGATCCGTGGCGCGGTCCAGCGATCGCCGCGGCGCTGGCAACGGCAGCCTATTGCCGCCTTCTCCAGACCCCGGGCAGACGGCTCGAAACCGCCCTCGTCGTCGACGGCGTACCGGTGTTGCTCGGCGTCATGGTACTGGCTGTACGTGGTGGGTCCGGGTGACACCTGAGTCAGCTTCGGGTGTTCAACAGGTGCTGCAGACATTCAACCACGTACCTGAGAGGCACCCGATGACCTTCCATTCACTCAGACACACCCGACCGTTGCTGGCGGTGATCATGGCGGCACTGCTGCTGGCCGGGTGCGGTCAGGGCTCGTCGCCCACGTCGCCCACCGAGACCGCCTCCGGCAGTGACCAGCTCACGCCGCTGGACGAATCCGGACGGTCCGACGACGGAACGCCGGCTTCGACGATCGCACCGGGGGAACCCAACCCGGAAATGCCGGTTTCGTCCGTGGAAGGACTGGTGGCCACTCTCGTGGAGACCGGGCTCGAGGCGACGTATCAGGGACAGGCTCTGCAGAACTCGTTCTTCTTTCCCGACGAACATCTGATCACGGTCAACGGTCAGGATGTACGGCTCTATGCTTATGACACGGTGGATGAACTGATAGCGGATGCGCGGAAGATCTCTCCGGATGCGGGCATGCTGGACGGTACGCCCGTGCGCTGGATGGAGGCCCCCCGTTTCTATGCCCGCAGCACATTCATCGCCCTCTACGTCGGTGTCGACACCGAGATCATCGAGGCCTTGCAGGTCATCTTTGGTGCTCCTTTTGCCGGACAAGGTGCGTCGGCCACCGATGTCGTCATCGATCCGGGGATCGGTGACGGCAGCGGCGGGAGTGGCAGCAGCAGCAGCGACACTCCGGGTATGCAGAATCCGGCCCTCATCGTGGTCGGCAACGACGAACAGCGGCAACGACTGGCCGCCATCCTGCCCGAAGAAGAGATGGCGGACAAACTGTACGCCGTCGATCTGTCGCAGTACTGGATCGTGGCCGTGTTCCGTGGCGCCATGCCGACCGCCGGGTACGACATAGAGATCGAGGCGTTCCGGCTCGATGCTGAGGGTCAGGTGATCGTCGAGGTCAGCCTGGAGACGCCGGGTGCGACCGAGCTCGTCGCCCAGGTGATCACCTACCCCATCGATGTCCGGATCGTTGCTCGTGAGGGGCTGACGGATCCTTCCGACGTCGTCTGGCTGGCGCAGACCGCCGAGGGGCGCGAACTGGCCAGCTTCGCCGCCGGCGTCTCGAGCTCGAGCGAAGACCCCGGCGTGCTGACTCCCGTGGGCGAACCCTCCATCGACCCGATACCCAGCGAGCCGGCCGACAGTTCAGAACCCGACGAACCCTTCCGCCTGGCCGACATCCGCGGTACGATCACCGAGTCGGAGAGCTACGAGGAGGGCAACACGGCGGGCATTCTGGTGCGGATCCTGGTCGAAGGTCCGGGCACAGACGACACGGTCTACGACCGGGCGTGGGTCGAGATCGTCGCCAGCACGCAGATCTCCTTCGACGGCGAGACCTTCGCTCCGCTGTCGCTGAAGGATCTGGCGCCGGGACAGCAGGTGCAGATCACGTTCACCGGACCCGTGCGCGAGTCGTACCCGGTACAGGCGGTCGCGGGTGAGGTGATGGTTCTGCGCTGAAGGGGCAGCGCCGGGAGTGGTTCCTGCTAGGCTGCGGTGACCTTCGTCAGTTTCACGGCACAGACTTTATACTCCGGACAGCCGGTGAATTCATCGGCGGCATCGCCGATCAGCAGGTTGGTCCGTGACTCAGGGAAATGGAAGGTCATGAACACCGTGCCCTTGTTGCTGGCGCGGGTCACCTCGGCGCGAACGGACACCTTGCCGCGTCGGCTTTCCACCTCCACCAGATCACCGCTTGCGATTTCCAGCCGTCGGGCATCTCCGGGATGGATGCGCAGGGTCTCCTGCTGGCCCTTGTGCAGCTTCGTCAGGTCGGTGCGGCGGGTCATGGTGCCGACGTTGTAGTGGAAGAGCTGCCGGCCCGTGGTCAGCATCCAGGGATACTCTTCGTCGGGCAGTTCGCCCGGCTCCTGCCACGGTGTGGCGGTCAGCTGCGCCCGGCCGCGCAGAAAGTTGCCGTGGCGGTGCACGATCTCGGTGCCCGGGTCGTCGGCATCGACGCAGGGCCACTGCAGGAATCCCCGCGCCTCAAGGCGCTGGTAGCTGACGCCTCGCCACTTCGGACTCAGACTCGCCAGCTCTTCCATCACTTCTGACGCCTGAACATGACCGTCCGCATCGGCAAAACCCAGATCGACGCCGATCCGCCGGGCGACTTCGTGGATGATGTCGCCGTCGACGCGGGCGCCCGGCAGTGGCTCGATGGCGCGCCGAACCCGCTGTATCCGACGGTCGGAGTTCACGAAGGTGCCCTCCTTTTCCAGGAAGGTCGTTCCCGGCAGGACCACGTCGGCCAACTGGGCGGTGGGGTTCATGAAGATCTCCTGAACGACCAGAAAGTCGAGCTTCTCTAGGGCGCCGACGACGTGTGTGGTGTCGGGATCCGACTGGGCCACGTCCTCCGCCAGGATGTACATGCCTTTCAGCGTTCCCGCGTGGGCCGCATCGAACATGTCCGGGATCCGCAGACCGACAGCCGCGGGCAGCTCGGCCCCCCAGATCGAGGCGTGTTCGGCCCGGGCTTCCGGGTCGGTGACCGGCCGGTAGTCGGAAAAGACGTTGGGCAGGGCACCCACGTCGCTGGCCCCTTGCACGTTATTCTGGCCGCGGATCGGGCAGGTCCCGGTTCCGGGGCGACCGATGTTGCCTGTCATCACGGCCATGTTGATGAGGCCGAAGACGGTGTTGGAGCCATGGCCGGCCTCGGTGACACCGAGGCCCCACAGGATCTGGCAGGCCGAGCCCGAGGCATACAGAGCCGCAGCCTGTCGGATGAGGTCGGCGTCGACGGCCGCGATGTCAGCAGCCCACTCGGGTGTGCAGTCCGCTACCGTCGTCTTGACATCGTCCAGGCCTTCGGCGCAGCGCTCGACGAAATCGGTGTCGACGTGGCCATTCTCGATGAGTTCATGCTGCAGGGCGTTGACGACGGCGACATTCGATCCAGGACGCAGAGGGATGTGGACGTCGGCGAGACGGGCCAGCTCCGTGTTGCGCGGGTCGATGACGATGAGTTTGGCCCCGCCCAGTACCGCCTGCTTGATGCGGGAGCCGAACACGGGGTGCGCCTCGGTCGGGTTGGCGCCGACGATCATCAGCACGTCGGCAGCAAAGACCTCCTGGAAGCTGTTGGTGCCGGCACCCGTGCCCAGGGCGTTGCCCAGGGCGTAGGCCGATGGCGAGTGACAGACCCGTGAGCAGTTGTCGATCGAATTGGTACCCAGCGCCACGCGGGTCAGCTTCTGCATCAAATAGTTCTCTTCATTGGTGCAGCGCGACGATGAGATGACGCTGACCGCTTCGGGGCCGTGTTCCCGAGTGATGTCACCAAGACGCCGGGCTACCAGATCCAACGCCTCGTCCCAGCCGGCTTCGCGGAAGGCCCCGTTCTCCTTGATCAGCGGTGTCGTCAGGCGGTCGTCGGAGTGGGCGAACTGATGGGCGAAGCGACCCTTCACGCAGGTATGTCCCAGGTTGGCCGAACCCGCCTTCGACGGTGTGATACTGACGACACGGCCGTCCTTGGTGTGGACGTCGAGAGCGCAGCCAACGGCGCAGTAGGAACAGGTCGTCGTCGTCGTTTCGTCCGGCAGGCCGAAGCCGCGTGTACCCGGCTCCTCGAGGGCGGCGACCGGACATTCGAAGACACACTGACCGCAACTGACGCAGTCGGCGTCCTCAAAGCCGGTGTCGTTGCCGGCGATCACCTGCGCGTCGTACCCACGACCCGACATCTGCAGGATGAAGGATCCCTGTACCTCATCGCAGGCACGCACGCAGCGGGCGCAGCCGATGCACTTGTCCATCTCCGTCTTGATGAAGGGGTGTGTGTCGTCGTCGGGCGGGTTGTGGGTCCGTGGGTTCTCGTAGCGCGGCGTGCGCAGACCTACCTGTTGTGCCAGGCTCTGCAGCTCACAGCGGCCGTTGGCCGTGCAGTCGAGACACTCCAGCGGATGGTCGGTGACGATGAGCTCGGTGATGTTGCGTCGAAGCCGACTGATGAGGGGTGAACTCGTGCGGTAGGCGGCGCCGTCTGCTACAGGCGTATGGCAGGACGCGACCGGTCGGCCCCCTTCCACCTCGACCAGACACGTACGGCAGGCACCGTACGGCTTCATGCGATCCGAATGACACAGGGTCGGCACGGACTTGCCGGCTTTCCTGATGGCATCGAGCACGGTGCTGGCCTCGGTGATCTCGACGGCACGTCCATCGACGCTGACCGTGATGCGCTTGGGCGCTGGTTCCACGGCCTTCTGCCGTTCGCGGAGAATGGCCTCACCGAGCTCGACGGCGGTCCTGGTGTCTTCCTTCATGGCGTGTGTGCCTCGAATGACGGACATCTATTCGGCCTCGCCGTGACGGTAGCGGTCCAGTTCTTCGGGAAAGTGTTCGATGATGGATTCGATCGGCGCGGGCGTCATGCCACCCATGGCGCACAGACTGCTGTACTTCATCGTCTCACACAGGTCCTTCAGCAGATGCAACCGCGATTCGGTGACGCCGCTGGCCATCATCTGGTCGAACAGCTCCGTGCCGCGCACCGAGCCGATGCGGCAGGGGAAGCACTTGCCGCAGCTCTCGACGGCACAGAAATGGAACAGGCCGCGGCCGATTCTGACCAGATCGTCGGCTTCGGAGTAGACGACGATGCCGCCGTGGCCGAGCAGTGCCCCCACGGTGGCCATGGCTTCGAATTCCAACGGTGTGTCGAGCCGGCTTTCGGGCAACAGACCGCCGAGGGGTCCACCCACCTGTACAGCTTTGAATGTCTGGCCGTCGGCCATGCCACCGGCCAGGTCGAAGATCACCTGGCGCAGCGTCGTGCCCAGTTCGACCTCGTAGATGCCCGGCCGGCGCACCCGGGTGTTGAGACTGACCACCTTCGTGCCTCGCGACCGCTCGTTGCCGAGGGCGGCGTAGGCGGCACCCCCGTGCCCGATGATCCACGGCAGCGTGTGGATCGTCTCGACGTTGTTGACCGCCGTCGGGCAGCGCCACAGTCCCTGCTGTGCGGGAAAAGGGGGCCGCGTTCCAACAAGAGCCGGCAGACCCTCCAGCGAACGCAGCAGGCTCGTCTCCTCGCCGCAGATGTAGGCGCCCTGGCCACGAACCACGGTGATCTCACAGGATGCCAGCAAGCCAGCTGATCGAGCTTCGGCGACGGCAGCTTCGAGCACCTGTCTGGCTCGAGGATACTCGAGACGGGCGTACACATAGGCGTGTCCGGCGCCGGTGGCGTGAGCGGCGATGAGGATGCCTTCGATCTGTGTATGGGGATCCCTCTCGACCAGTTCCTTGTCGATGTAGGACCCGGCATCTCCCTCGTCGAAATTGACGACGACGAAACGTCGTTCGGATCCGTCGGGGGCCACACTGTCACGTACCGTCTGCAGCTTGATGCCGGTGGGAAAGCCGGCGCCACCTCGACCGCGCAACTGGCTGTCCTTGATCTCATCGATCACGGCCTGCGGTTCCATTTCGCGCGCCTTGTCCAGGCAGGCGTAGACCCCACGCTCCCGAGCTGCCTCCAATCCGGTCACGTCGTGGCCGATGTGGCGCAGCACGACGCAGGGGAAACCGTCACCGGGCGGGTGGATGGCGTTGGTCGGTTCGCAGAACGAATGGTCACCACCATCCTGCACATGACTGAGGACATCATCGAGGGCGCCCTCGACGGACAGGCTCACGGGAAGACCATCGATCATGGCGTTGGGTCCCCGGCCGCAGTACCCGAGGCAGGCTACGTGGTCGAGACGGGCACCAGCGGAGGAGACCTCACCTACCTGGAATCCGAGTTCCCCTTCACAGCGGTCGATGATGGCGTCGCCGCCGGCGGCACGGCAGGCCTCGCCGGTGCAGACCTTGAGGGTGTGCTTCGTGGGTACGTCCTGCGACAACTCGTCGTAGAACTTCGCCGTGGCCCGAACCAGCGAGGGCGGCAGGCTGTGGTCCTCTGCCAGTTGCAGGATATCGTCGTCACTCACATGCCCCTGGCGGTCGTGGATCCGGGCCAGTTCGTCGTAGACGGTCTGGCCCTCTCCGAGGAACTTGTTCTGCAGGGCGATCAGGTTGCGGGACATGACGTCGAAAGTACCGGTTGTGTCAGGGAGCCTCAACCCGACGATTGCGTAGAGCTTCCACAGGGCCTATGGTGATTGCCATGTCCAGGCAAACCCTCAGCGACCATCCGTCCAGGCGTCTCGGGTTGCACGTGCTGTTGATGGATGACGAGGAGGGGATGTTGAAGGTGACGAGCCTGTTGCTGAGAAGGATCGGCTGTACCTGGCGAACCACCACAGGCGGAACAGCGACACTGCGTGTCTACGACGAGGCCGTCGTATCAGGTACTCCCTTCGACGCTGTCATCCTCGATCTGGTAGTCCCCGATGACATGGGAGGCGAGGAGACAGCGCGACAGCTTCGCCAACGACAACCCGTCCCGCTTCTCATCGGTTCCACCGGCTACCTCGACAGCCCGGTTCTGGACAACTATGCGGCGCACGGCTTCGACGCGGTGCTGCCCAAGCCCTACCGCCTGGCCGATCTGCACAGGACGCTGTCCGCCCATCCGGCTGCCAGGGTCTAGCAGCCACCGCACGGCTCAACCCGGCAATTGCCGGGTAGATCTGCAGGACCTATCGTGGTGTCCATGCCACGGCAGACCCCCAACGATGGCGCCGCCACCGGCACATTGCTGCACACGCAGAACCGGATTCTGCAGATCATTGCCCGGGGTTGGCCTCTGCAGGAGATTCTCGACCAGCTCTGCCTGCACATCGAGCAGCTCAGCGAGGGCGCCCTCTGCTCCATCCTGCTGATGAACGACCACGGACGCAGCCTGCGTTCGGCCGCCGGACCGAGCCTGTCACCCGAGTACCTGGAGGCCCTCGACGGCCTGCGCGTGGGCCGTTGCGCCGGATCCTGTGGCAGTGCCGCCTTCCTCGGTCGACCCGTCATCGTCACCGACGTGGCCGAGGATCCGCAGTGGGAGGACTTTCGTGACGTGGCGGCCCAGTTCGATATTGGCGCCTGCTGGTCGGCGCCCTTCTTCTCGCAGGCTGACAAGGTTCTGGGCACCTTCGCTATCTCCCATGCTCACGCCTGCGAACCCACGCCGTTCCAGATCGAGTTGATGGGAGCCGCCACCAATCTGGCTGGGATCGCCGCCGAGCGACACGCCTTCGATATGGCAGCGCTGCAGACGGAGAAGATGGAATCCCTCGGCGTCCTGGCGGGCGGCCTGGCCCACGACTTCAACAACCTGCTGACCTCGATCCTCGGCGGCATCACGCTGGCGTCGAGTTACAGCGAGAATGGCTCGTCCCAGAGTCAGGCCCTGGAATCGGCCGAGGCCGCCTCCCTGCGGGCTCGGGACATCACACAGCAACTGCTTACCTTCGCCCGCGGCGGAGCCCCAGTCACCCGCGCTGAGTCGGTGCAGGCACTGTTGCGCGAGACCGCGGAGTTCACTCTCCACGGTGCCCGGGTCACGTACCAGCTCCGGGTCGCCGATGGTCTGCCACAGGCACAGATCGACCGCGGCCAGTTCAGTCAGGCGGTGCAGAACATCCTGCTGAACGCCGTCCAGGCCATGCCCGAAGGCGGGACGATCGGGATCGAAGTCACCGCCGTCGACTACCGTGGCGAGCAGGCACTGCCCATCGAATCCGGCACCTACTTGCGAGTCGAAATCTCCGACACCGGCGTCGGCATTCCGGCACACCACCTCGACAGCATCTTCGATCCGTATTTCACGACGAAGGAGGAGGGCCGTGGCCTGGGTCTGGCGACGAGTTATTCCATCCTGAAGCGCCACCGTGGTTGTATCGACGTGGCGTCAACACCGGGGCAGGGTACATGGATCACATTCTACGTGCCAGCCACCGACGAGGCCCCGGCACCGTCAGGCCAGGATGCCTATGACGCCTCGCGGCCTCTGGGGTTGCATGTGCTGCTGATGGATGATGAGGAGATGGTGTTGAAGGTGACGACCCAGGTGCTGACAAGGATCGGTTGCACCTGGAGTACAACCACAGGCGGTACAGCAACATTGCGCGCCTACGACGAGGCGGTCGACTCAGACTCCCCTTTCGATGCGGTCATCCTCGATCTGACAATCCCTGGCGACATGGGAGGCGAGGCGGCGGCGGAGCAGCTTCGCCAACGACACCCCGACGCGTTTCTCATCGTCTCCAGCGGCTACCGCGACAGCCCGGTCATGGCAGAGTAGACCGAGCATGGCTTCGACGCGGTGCTGCCCAAACCCTACCGTCTGGCCGATCTGCACAGGGTGTTGTCCACGCATCCGGCTGCTGTAAGGGCCTAACGCAGCCACCGCAGCGCGTAAGCCGTGGCCCGCTCCAGGTGCAGGCGCAGCATGAACTCACCCGCCCCCAGATCGCCCAGCTGTCGATCCTGCCAGCGCACGGTGTGACGCAGAGCATCCCCTCGCAATGCCACCGAGTCTTCCCGGGTGAACCCGGGCACCCTTCTGCCGGACGCATCCAGTATCTCCACCCGGACGCAACCCTCTGTGGCATCGACATTCAGCTCGATGCCACGGTAGGGTGACACCTCGGTGCTCTTCAGAGTCACCTGACCGATACCCTCCAAGGGCCGGCGCTGCGTCGGCAGGTCGGTGCGGGGCAGTGCCCCGACCCCGGCAAAGCGATCCCGTGGCAGTATGGCCAGGCCGATGCCGCTCACGTGCCGCCCGTCATCGGCCGAGGTCGCCCCGCCGGAATAGCCACCGTAGTAGAAGCGCATCTCCTCGTCGAGAATCACCGGTGTCGAGTTGGTGAAGATCGAACCCCCATCGAAGGCGCCCTCGTCGCCGCGAGGCAGGAAGAACTCGTCACGGAAAGGGCGCTGCCAGGCGCAGCCGTCGCGACTCACCATGAGCTCCACATCGATGACACCTCCTCCCATGGCGCGATCGAGAATCTGGTTGAGGCAGATGTAGACGCCTTCGTGGTAGAACACGGGGGTAGTGTGGAACTCGACGTGAGGCAGGTCATCGTCGTCCGGTCCCAGCACCAACTCCGGCGTCGACCAGTTGAGAAAGTCGGCGCTCTCGCAGCGGCCCATCGCGTGCTTCCAGGCCATACGACCATCGGGACCGTCGATCCACATCTTGCCGTACCAGACATAGGCATCTCGTACCGGGTCGTAGAAAACATCCGTGGCATCACTCATCGAGAGTGGTACGGCCCATGGGCGGTCCGTGTCGGTCGTGAATGGCACCTCGTCACCGCTGCTGCCGTAGGCGATTGGTGACAGGGGTGATCCCGCGTGTTTCGTCCACCTCATGCCATCGGCCGAGAACGCTACGCACAGGCCGGGTCGTTGACCCGAGTCGGTCTCGGTCCAGTCGAAATAGGCCATGCGATAGCGGCGCTCGGGATCGGGGGCCGCCTCGTCTACCAGGACGGAACAGCAGTACCGGTAGGAATGCCCGCCGCTGCCGAGCAGAACGATGTTGGTCCGTTCCCGGTCGCCATAGGAGAACAGATCGAGCTCGGGTTTGGTGAAGTGGATGCCATCGTCGGACTCGGCATAGCAGACGACGCAGCCATAGCGACGGTCCGCCAGGCGGCTGTCGTCGTTGTAGGACTGGTACCACAGCTGGTACTGACCGGTGTGCGGGTTCCGGTAGATGCTGTTCCAGGCCAGCGCTGTCTCCCAGGGCTCGGTGGGACCCACGAGGGCACGGCTCGAATGACGCGTGGGGGGGTTGAATACACGCCGGGTGCCGGCGCGGTAGAGGATGTGGTGCTCGTCGAGCAGGAGCCAGGTGTCGGTCATGGTGCCGCGTCCTGCCAACTGCTATGTCGCCAGCGGCGGACCGCCAGGGATTGAGATCCGGCGACGACGGTCGTCGCGTCTGGTGCGCTCAGCGGTGAACTCCGCGGTCAGGTACTCCCCCAGGTGGATCGATCCAGAGAAGCTCCCGGCCCCGATGGTGCCACCGAAGAGAAAGGGGACCGAGTCGCCCGGTTTGCGGGCGACGCTCTCGAGCTTGACCTGGTCCCCCTCCACCGTTCCGTGGAGCGGCTGGCTGGTGAAGTCGCTCTCATGCGTGCCGGTGATCCAGTTGCCCTCCTGCTGGATGAGCAGCCGGTGCTGGCTGGTGCTGGTGGAGTATTCGATGCGCAGATCCCACGAACCGCTCAGGTCGGTGCCGGCCGGCTGCATGTCTGTCACCCTGGGGTTGCGATCCGTGGCGAGGATGTGGTGGATGCGGTCGGCGACGACGATCTCATCCCCGGGCTGCATCTGGCTCGGGGTGATACGAAGGCACGCTTCGCCGGCGCCATCGTCGCAGCCGATGGCGATCCGAGGCGCGTTTCTGGCGAAGTCCTCGGCCACCTCCTCCCCGGTGATGTGCAGGCTGTCCGGATCCCAGGATACCGTCAGCGTCGGCGACCGGTTGTTGAGCCCCGTGGGTTCGGTCACCCGCGTCGAGACGCCGGGAATCCCGGTCACCCGTTGCGAAATCGTCTCCAACAGGGCCAGCCAGGTCTCCCACTCAGCGGTGTGATCACGGGTTACCCAGGCCTCGACCGCGGCG
>PBSR01000128.1 GCA_002726335.1 Gemmatimonadaceae bacterium | reverse complement strand
TCTCCCAGATAACCGACCCAAGATCGAGACCACTGTTCTTGACTCTGTGGCACCTCGCACGGTAGCGTGACAGGGAGTCCATACCGCAAGCGGTCCGGGCATACGGGCTTTTGCGGTTCTGCGGGGTTCGAATCCTCACGCGGTTATACGCGGCCAAGCGATAGGGCTTGCGGGCTCAACGAGAGGCGAGGGTCCATGTGGCTCTCGTCTCTTTGCATTCAGTCCGGGAGCTTGCTCAGGACTTCCTGCATGGTTCGCTTGTACTGGCTGAGGGCCTTGCGACCTTTGGCTGACAGCGAATAGGTCGTACGCGGCCGGCCATCCACCAGCTCCTTGTCGACGCTGACGATGCCGGCCTCCTCCAGTTTGGCCATCTGGACGGAGAGATTCCCCTTGCTCACACCGCTCTGGCGGAGCAGATACATGAAGTCAGCTCGTTCCAACATGGACAGGAACGTGAGCAGGCGAAGTCGCACCGGCTCGTGCAGTAGCGTGTCGATGTCGGGTACTGTGGGATCGCTCACGACGCGGCCTCATCAAACGCGGCGCTCGTATGCAGGAACCGCACCATCAGTACCAGCCCTGAGAGGAATACGCCGATGCCGCCGGCCAGCATGGGCATGGCCGGTCCCCATCCCATGGCGATGGTCGTCGCGCCGCAAAGGAAGAGCAGCACGGCATAGGCCCTGAAACGGTGAGCGGCGGTGATCTGAGCGCCGATGAGCGCACCTATGGCCAGCAGCATCGCTGGCAGGCCTGCGATATAGTGGCCAAGACCGGAGACCGGCTCGGGGCCCTCGGCCCTCTGCAGATAGAGGAACAATCCCACCCCCAGAAGGAACGTGCCCACCAGCAGGGCGAAGGTCACCTTCAGGCCGGTTCTTGTCTGCGACTGACGAGCCTGGGAGAACTCGACGTATCCTGCCCGTGGCTCTACGATCCGGCGCCGCAAGGGCGCCCACAGGGGCACCATGAGCGCCGGCGCGACAGCGGCCAGTACCGGCTGGTCCTGCCACCATCCCACGCCGATCGTCAGCAGGGCGACACCGACGAGAAGATCCAGCAGACCGTCACCCCAGTAGGAGCTGTATAGCCGGGCTTCCGTCTTCGATTGTTCGTCGGACATGGTGACTGCCTCCTCAGTTCGCGTGATGTACTCGGTTCATGAGGAGAACTAAGTTCATAACGTGAACCTTGTCAAGTGGCAGGTTGACGACGGTCTGGTGAAACCCTTAATCGAGGGGAACTACACACTACTACACCGACCCGGAAGGGTTGCCATGGCTGAGTTTGAGTACATCGACTTCGACCGCGAGATCTGGGAGACGGAACTGGAGGAGTTCGTCCCCTCCACCATCTACGATATGCACACGCACATGTGGTCGGAGGTGCACGCCCCCGCTGGCGGGGAGGCGAAGGGTCTGCGTACGCCTTTCGACTACCGGTCGCACCTGGACTGGGCAGCGAGGCTGTACCCGGGGCGACAGATGCACTATCTGATCCTCGGGACTCCGGTGGTGGGTATGGATGTGGAGGGGCACAACGACTGGATGGCCCGGCAGCTGGCGGCCGATTCCGATTCCGCCGTGAACATGGCGGTGACACCGGACATGTCTCCGGAGTATGTCGCGGCCCAAGTGAAGCGGCACAGCTTTTTGGGCCTGAAGCCCTACCGTCTGTTCGCCACTGATCCCGCCGAAGCCCGTATCGGCGACTTCCTGCCCGAGCCCCTGATCGAGGTGGCCCACGACATGGGTCTGGCCATCACCATGCACCTGGCCAGACGGCGGGGTGTGGCAGATCCCGAGAACCAGCAGGACCTGGCGCGCTACACACGGCAGTATCCGGGAGCGCAGTGGATCCTGGCCCACTGTGCCCGGGCCTTTAACGCCTTCATGATGCAGGAGGCCATCGAGTTTCTGACCGACCTGCCCAACATCTGGTACGACACGTCAGCAGTAAACGACCTGTACTCCCACTTCCTGCTGATGAAGCACGAGGATCGCCGCCGCGTCATGTTCGGCTCCGACAACATCGTCGCCGGATGCGCCCGCGGGAAGTACATCACCTATGGCCACGCCTGGGAGTACTTCTCCGGCCATACGAGCCTGCCGCACTGCAATCCCACACCCACACTCGTGATCTACGAGCAGCTGCGACAGGAGCGTCAGGTGGCCGACATGCTGGGCCTGACGCAGGATGAGGTCGAGGATCACTTCTCCGGCAATGCACGCCGCTTTCTGGCGCAGCTGCGACAGGAGCGCAATGAGTGAGACGCTCTGTGGCGGTGACAGCCCATCGCGGTGCTTCCGGTGAATACCCGGAGAACACAGCTGCGGCCTTCCAGGCTGCCACCGACCTCGCCGTGGACGCCATCGAGTTTGATGTGCGCCTCACCCGGGACGAGGGCCTTGTCGTCATTCACGACGACAGTGTCGATCGCATTTCGGATGGCGAGGGGCGCGTGGCCGATATGGAGCTGGCCCGGATCCTCGAGCTCGATGCCGGAGGCGAGCGGTTTCTCACGCTGGAACAGGCTCTCGACCTCATGCCCGGGGACATGCGCCTGAACGTGCACCTGAAGGCGACGGACACGGATCGGGACAGACTGGTACCGCTCGTGGTGGACGAGCTTGTGCGACGAGACCTGCTGGCGACGGCCTTCGTCACGGGTTCGGAGGCGAACATGCTGTCGGCGCGGCGGGTCCTGCCGGAGATCGAGATCTGCACCAATCTGTCAGTACCCCGATGTGTCGAGATCGGCTGTCGCATCCTGCAGCCGGCCAACGGCATCACCACGCGGGAGCTGGTAGACGAGGCGCATGAGAACGGGATCGAGGTGCACCCGTTCTACGCCGACGACCCCGACGAGATGCAGCGCCTCGTCGACTGCGGCGTGGACGGCATCCTGACCAACCATCCGCAGCGTCTGCAGAATCTGCTCGCCCAGACTGACACGTGAGTGACCGGGAGCTACCGCATCACGCTCTCGGTGTCGTGGCGCTGAGGATGCGCCACTCCTGACCGCCGTCGTTGGCCTCGTAGAACATGCGGAAGCGGCCGTCTGGGAGACGCACCACACAGGGCTCGCTGACCTTCTCGCTCTGCAGTGGTCCGCCGCAGTCCAGGCAGATTCCCTCGTCCTTGACCCACTCCAGCCCGTCGCCCGAGGTGGCGCTGAAGATGCGACCCCGCACCGGGTCGCTCGACCACCCGGCGTAGTACATGCGGTAGGTGCCGTCACCGAGGCGCAGCACCTCCACGGCGTACACGGCGAAGTCCTCCAGATCACACTCCTGCTCGATGCGCACGCCCGGCTCCCGCTCGAAATCGAGACCGTCATCGGAGATGGCGCTGATCACGTGATTGCCGGTGTGGATGCCCGTGCCAGCAGGCTCCGTCGGGTATTCGTGGCAGTAGAGACGCCAGCGCCCGTCCGCCAGCGGCACACAGCGGGGTGAGCCGCAGACGGCATCGGCCACGGCGAAACGAATACCCGGCTCGCGACGCCAGTCGAGACCATCCGTCGACAGGGCGCTCAGGACGACGCTGCGATCCGTCGCCGAGTGCGCCTGGTAGTACATGCGGTAACCGCCACCCGGCAGGGCGATCACGTCGGGACAGAGCGTCCGGTTTTCTGCATCGGGGGTGTGCACGTCAAGGCGCAGGCCATCCTCTTTCGTCCACACGTCGCCTGACTCGGAGTGGGCACTGACGATACATCCGGTAACGCCCTGCTCCCGACGCTCCGGCTCGCCGCTGTAGTAGTACATCCGGTAGCCGCCCCCCGGCAGAGCGATGGCATTGGGAGTCAGCACGCGGTGCGGGTCACGATCATCGTCCACGTCGATGACGACGCCTTCGTCCTTGTGCCAGACCGTGCCCGGATCGACTTCCTGGTAGTGGTTTGAGCTCAATTCCTTCACGGGACCGCCAACGTGATCACCGGAAAACACTCGGGTACGTGCAGATCACCGCCGCCGTGGCGGGCCCACGTCCACAGGGCGCTGGTACTGCGACCCGGACCTTCCACCACCTCGGTGCGTCCGAGCTCGAGTCTTAAGGTTGTGCCGTCCCGGGGCGGCAGGATCTCCTTGTCGTCCAGCAGCTTCATGCCCGACCACGGCAGGGCGATCTCGGCCGTCCACCCCCGGTCGACCTGCTGGCGGTCGTTCAGCGTGCCGTCGACGCACACGGCGCTGTGCAGACCGGGGAAGGTCCACTGCTCGAATCCCCAGCGGGGCCCGCGAGCGTGGTCGGTCTTGTGGTCCTCGCCGAGCACGAAAGGTTGAAGTCTCGCCAGATCGAACTCGGGGATATCGTAGTGGCTGCCGCGGGCGTAGGCGTCCTTCCAGACGAGAGTCAGGGGCGCCGTCCGGCCCGCAGGATTGACACCGAGCTCGTACACGGCGCCGGGGAAGGCGAGGCAGAGCAGGACAGCGTTCTCCTGCCAGCTCAGCATCGCCCGTTCCGTGTCGAGGGTCCGGACATCGGGATCGCTGACCCAGAAGCCGATGTAGAGGCCGACGTCGTCCCAGCAGAGAGCGGCACGGGTTTCGAGGTGGGCGCGGGCGCCCGTGTGGATGTCGGCGAAGAGGGAGGTCCGCTCCACGTCGCGCCAGAACGGCTTGTCGAGGTTGCCGTCGACGTCGGCTGGCCCCGACGCGCGCCGGCAGGTGTAGCGGGGGATCTCGCGGTAGGGGCAGAGGGTGGCGCTCACTGCGAGCCGACTTCCGTCTCCGACAGGTGGATGTAGGTGAAGCGCTCGGGAATGTGGGAGTCGTAGACGCCGTGGGTGTTGAAGGCCCACCCGGGACAGACCTTGTCGCCGCCGGCACCCTTCAGCCACTGGAACCGCGACAGGTCCATACGCCACACATCCCCTTCGCGGCCCGGTAGCGGACGACCGTCGGCCAGCCACTTCAGGCTCTGCCAGGGAAAGGCCACCTCCACCGTCCAGCCTGTGTCCACGTCGCGGTCGTCGTTGATCGTGCCGTCGAGATGGACCGCCCACTTCATTCCGGGCATGTCCCAGTCCAGGAAGGCCCAGCGTCGTCCCCGCGGATGGCTGTGGCGGAGGGTGCAGATGCGCTGGTCGCCCAGCAGATCGAATTCGGGTGCCTCGGCGTAGATCGACTGCTCGTAGTCACACTGCCAGATGTAGAAGCGTTCCATGACCGTGCCCAGGGCGTTGAGCTCGAACTCGTAGTACGCGTCTTTGCCGGCGATGAAGATCTCGACATCGTTTTCGAGGCAGATCAGAGAGTCACGCTCGGTGAAGGTGGCCTCGATGTTGGGCTCTTCGATCCAGAAGGCGACATACAGGCAGTCGTCGTCCCACACGATCGATGCCCGCGTGTCGAAGAGGCCGGGCCGGGCGTCGACGAGATCCTCGAAACGGGGCGAGCGCGGCGCCAGCTTCCAGGTCTCCTCGTCCGGACGGCCGTCGACGGTGATGGGGCCGGCGGTGCGGTACGCGGTGTAGTGCTTGAGGCCATCGTCAGAGTAGCCCCAGTTGTCATTCCTGTCAGTCATTCTTCCCAGACGGGCCAGTCCTGCTGCTGAAGCCGCTGCCAGAGCCGCTCGAACTCGTCGCTGCCGTCATCCTCCCATTCATCGAGGCGCACGCCCGGGGCAAAGGCCTCGTCGACGCCGAGCTTCATCAGCCTTTCCGCCTGCTGCAGGTTCTGATAGTAGTGCTTGAGCCCGCCGGGCAACGTCACCACCGACAGGTGGCGGGGCCAGTCCCGCGGGGCCAGCGAGGAGTAGCGCGCCACCGAGTCCTCATCCAGTTCGACGCCCAGTCCGGGACCTTCCGGAACTTTCATGAAGCCGCGTTGCATGACGAGCTCGCGGGTGATCAGATCATCCTCCTTCGTGTGGCTGCAGGTCACGGCCGGGATCGTCGCCGTGGGCATGACCGCGCCCAGCTGACAGGCGAAGGCTGACGTGATCCCCGTGCCCACGTACTGAAGCAGGATCGCGGTGTTGGCCGCCGTGAAGGTCCAGGCCGCGGCCAGGGCGTTGCCGACATTTTCGTGGCTGCACAATGCACCCTCGTAGTCGCCGGCGCGCAGCATCATCCACGGACCCGACGGCTCGCGCGCGGGGCCCTGGCGGATGACGTTGACGCCGTGCAGGTAGAAGGGGATGCGGATCTCCTGGTGGAGCCGGCGCCAGCCCTCGATGTCGTGGGCGAACATGGGCTCCTCCACGCCTTTGACGACAGGGAACTTTTCCAGCTCGCGGAGAATGGGCAGCGCCTTTTCCACATTCATCAGAGCGCCGTTGAAGTCGTACTCCACGCGAAAATCCGGCGGCGCCACCTCCTGGATCGCCGCGGTCTGCTCGACGATGTCGTAGAAGGCCCGCGCCTTGCACTTGAGTCCGCGGTAGCCGCGCGCGGCGGCTTGCTGCACCTCGGCGGCCGAGTCCTCCGGTGACATGCATGGCATCCACCAGCCCATGGTCACCCACTGCCGCATCTGCTGCCCCATCAGCTTCCACGCCGGGATCCCCAGGTGTTTGCCCATCAGGTCATAGCAGGCCATGTCGAGGTTGAACCTGCCCTGGCCCATGACGTGGTCGAAGGGATCGGTGCCGATGTAGTCGTCGAGCAACTCCTGGTCGAGGGGCGCTCCCATGCTCTCGCCCAGCCCGACCAGGCCGTTGTCGGTGTGGAACCGGTAGACCGTCAGCTCCTCGCCGACGCCGAAGTGGTGGAACTGCGTGCGGATGCGCTCCTCGTGCGGCAGCAGGAGGGGCAACACTTCGATGCGTTGGATTTTCACCCCGGTTCTCCTCGGTCAGCTCTTGCTGATGAGCCGTTGAAGTCGATGCAATCGACAGGGAAGGACGTGGTTCGCAGATCACGGGGCAACTGGCTGGCAGGCGTACGTATCCCCTCAGGTCTCGTGCGCTCGCCGTGCTCGAAGCGAGCCCGCCCGACCTCGTGCTGCTCGACATCAACATGCCAGGCATGGACGGCTACCCGTCTTCTGGGGATCGACAGGTTCAAGGTCTACCGGATCCTGAAGAAGCCCGAGGCTTGAGACGAACGGGCGGCCTTCGCCCGCACGCTGCAGTTGTTCGCATGTGCCCGATCCGGGTGGGCATGCGCGCCCAAAGCGTGCTGATACGAACTTCTTCACGTCGTTGCCCCCGGTACAGATTCTCCCAACAGTGTCATAACATATTGTCGGTTAAGACGGTTACGTCCTATCGAGTGACGTATGGCACGTTCGTTGCAGTGGTGTGGCCGTCACTCACTCTGAGAGGTGTGTCCCTTCCGCCCGGGAGAGCAACCATGCAACAGCAGATCGGTACAGCCATTCTCCTGCTGATCATCTCCCTCTGCTCTGTGGCGACCGGGCAGGATGAGAGGATCACAGTCGTGGTCGATCAGGCGTACCCACCGTACATGTATGGTCCCGCCGACAGTACGCAGGGGCTGTATCCCGAGATGATCAGAGCGATTTTCGACCGCGCAGGAGTCAAGGCCGAGATCGTGGGACTTCCCTGGGAAAGAGCTCTGGCGCGAGGCAGAGAGGGAACAGCCGCTATCGGCGGCATCTACAGGAACGAGGAGCGTCTGCAGACACTCGACTACTCCGACCCCATCTTCGAGGAGACACTGGTTCTGTATGTGAAGAAGGGCAGCGCCTTCTCATTTTCCGGGTTTGGGGATCTGCAGGGAAAGGTGGTCGGGCTGAACCGGGGATGGAGCTATGGTGAAGACTTCGACTCGATCCGGAAAAAGGGAGTCTTCAGAACCGAGGAAGCGAACGACAATCTGGCGAACTTCAGGAAGCTCATACGAGGCAGGATCGACTGTTTCATTGCCGATGAGCTCTCCGCGTCGCAGATCATTCATCAACAACACCTGGTGGATCTGGTAGAGAGAGCCGCGCAACCCGCCGCCACGAACAAAGCCTATGTGGTCCTGGCGAAGAAGACGAACAAGAAGGCGGTTCTCGAGAAGTTCAACCGTGCCCTTGGTGCGATGAGGAAGGATGGCACCTACGAAAGGCTCATAGGGGAGTTTCTCGGGAAAGCACGCGAGGCCGAGGGAGAGACTCAACCATCACAGGGGTCGTGACGCGGCAGGATCGTTCGACGATCCAGCCGATCCGGAGGACTGCTACTTCTGGGCCACCCACGCCGGGGCCGAGCTCGACCTGCTGATCGTGCGGGGTCGGCAGCGGCTCGGTTTCGAGATCAAGCTCACGTCTGCTCCACGCGTGACCAGGAGTATGCGAATCGCCATCGAAGATCTGCGCCTGAGCCGGCTCGACGTGATCCATGCGGGCGACAGGACGTACGATCTGGCCGACGGCATTCGTGCTCTCCCGATCGCAGATCTGAAGAGCATCAGCTGAATCGCCGGGCAGCACCCCGCTGCCCGGGTGCGCTCATTGACGTCGGCTGTGGCCCTGGTGGCCTCCGTCGTGAGGGACGATGGCACGATCTGGCACTATGTCGGCGATCGGGCCGGCAGCAATCCTGAATGGGTCCACGTGGACCGCAGTCTGCGCGCCAAGGACATCGGCGACGGCGGTTCCTCTATCTGGGCCGTCGGACAGGACGGCGCGATCTATCGATGGGGCGCCGAAGTCAACGATTGGCCGGTGACCAACGGCCAGGGCACCTGGGCGATCGCGGTCGACCAGTACGGAAACGCGTGGATGCGCGAGGCCGGCACCGGCAGGCTCCTGCGCGGCATCGGGCAATGAGCGGCTCTGCTGTCGATCACCGCCCGGACGGCACGCCGTGGGTCGTGCAGGGGAGGGCGCAGATCTGGAAGGGTACTCCGCAGTAGCAGATCGCCCTGCTGACTCACAGCCGGCAACAGAAACGCCCGGTCCTCTCTCGCGAGGGGGCCGGGCGTCAGCGTTCTGCCAGGATTTCTGCCAGGCGCAGCAGCGAGACGACCTCGACCTCCTGCACCCGCTGGCCGTAGAGGTGGCCGAAATCGCGCTTGTCGCCCGTTACAAAGAGATGGCAGCGACTGCGGATGGCGGCACAGAGCAGCGGGGCGTCTTTGCTGGCCAAATCGACAGGCAGTTCGAAGAGCGCGGAAGGCACGATCTCCAGACCGGCGATCACGTCCTCAAAAGCGGGTAACCAGGCAGCCCGTTTCAATACGAGATTCTTGCGGGCTTCTCCTAAAGCCAAATCACTGCTGATGGCAGTTTCCCGCTCGGTCAACCAGGCGATGAGCCCAGCGATATGGCTGCCTGCAT